>CAYGZN010000423.1:0-3092 GCA_964354355.1 uncultured Burkholderiaceae bacterium
TTCCGAAGCGCACGGCGTCGTAGGCCGTCCAGCGCGGCGTCGGGATCTCGATCACGCGCGCGTAGTAATACGCGCGCAGCGACGGGTCGAACGCCGGGTCCTTCCACACGCCGACCAGCTCGGGGTCACCGATGTCGTTGGTCCACGTGGCACGCGCCACGTCCACGGTGTCGCCCACCGGGGGCAGCTTGCCGTTGGCGCCCGGCTTGCGCCGCTGCGCGTCGCCCCAGGCGACGTCGTAGATCCTCTCGTTCGGCTTGCCGGCCTTGTCCACCCATCCCTTGACGATCTGGATCCGATCCAGGTTGCCGCCCTGCGCGTCCTTCATCGCCGCCACCAGGAAGGTCGGCGCTTTGGCGCCCGCCGGCGCCTTCGGCAGGTCGGCGCCCATCGGCACGCCCTTGGCATAGCCGGCCTCGGCCACGTAGCGCGTGCGGGCATCGTCGGCCTTGAAGTCCCAGCCGGCGAAGAAGCGCACCGTCATCCGGGTGCCGGACGTCGCATAGACCTCCTTGCGCTTCATCGCGTCCCACAAGGCCTCCCGCGTGTTCTCCGTGGCCCACACGGCGGCATAGCCCGCGGCGGTGTACTGGTAGTTGTACCGCGTCTTGCCGAAGCCCTTCTTGGAGACGTGCTCCCAGCGAGTCGGGCTCGGTTCCTGGTCGATGTGCTTGCCGTAGAAGTTGTCTTCCTCGATCGAGGTCAGCGAGTTGTGGACGTCGGTACCGCCGATGATGCCGAATTTGAACGGATTCACGCCCAGCTTCTGCTCGTGCATCAAGCCCTGCGCCAGACCGGGTCGCAGGTAGTTGGTCGGCATCATCTCGCGGCTCAGCGGCTTGCCTTCGAGCGTCAGGTTGCCGTACTCCCAGCCAGCGGTGCCGAAGTTGGCGAACTCGTCGTTGGGCGACAGCAGCGGGTGCGTCTCGCTGGCGCCCTTGGTCTGCATCATTTCCTGCAGCACGTCGAAGCGCGCGCGCCGCTCGGCATAGTCCCTGGTCAGCGGCTTGCCGGCGAAGTCGACGGCCTCGAACATCCGGCCGTTGGACAGGTTGGCGTTGTGTGCAATGGCCAGCAGCCTGCCGCCGGTCTTCTTCTCGTAGGCGTCCATCCAGGCCCAGAGCTTCTCCGGATCCTCGCTCTGCCACGCGGAGAACGGCAGGATCTGATCGGCCTTGTCCTTGCCGTCGCGGAACATCACGTTGCGGTGCAGATTGTTGCCGCCCGGCACCGAGGTCCACTCGTAGCCGATCATCGCGGTGAAGCGGCCCGGCTCGTTGAACTTGTCGGCGGTGGCGGTGTACTGCTGCCACACCGACTTCATGATCGGGCCGACCACCTTCGGGTCCTTGATCGGCGGCGGCAGCTTGTTGTTCGCCTGCGCGGAGATGAGCTCGCGCATCGTCGTGGCCGCTTCCTCGCCACCGGTCTTCATCGCCTTGCCCCAGCGCGCGAGCGTGGGGTCCGATGCGAATGCGGGGTTGCCTTCGTAGACCTGCAGCATCACGCCCAGTCCCTCGGCGTGGTCGGTGACCACCAGGAAGTCCAGCGGGCGCGACAGCCTGGCCGGCACACCGGTGGAGGAGATCACCTCTTCGCCGCGCGCGAAGCGGTACGATTGCTCCGGCGTCAGCCGGGCGCCGGCCATGAAGGCGTCGCCGGAATTGGCGGTGTGGTTATGCGTGTCGCCGAAGTACACGCGGGTCGGGTACTTGCGCCCGGCGTAGGGCGAGTACTTCTTCTTGACCTCGACCTGCGCCGGGGTCTCGGGCTTGCGGGCGTGATCCTCGCCGTCGTAATGGTCGACCGCGCCCTTGGCGACGACCTCGTCGTCGACCGCAGGGGTCCCGGGCGCGTCCTTCTGCGCCGGCGCGTGACGCGGCAGCGCGACCGCCAGTACGAGCCCGACCGACACTGCAACAAACGGGGCCACCCACCGCCTGCCTGATTCTGCGATCTTCGTGTCCATGATCCCGAGCCTCTGCTGAGTGGTTCCGCGCTCCGGCGGATGTGGGACGCAAGCGAGCCGACTTGACGTCAGTGTCGAGCTCACTTCATCCTGACGTCGACCTTGACGATCTTTCCGTCGAACCGGAACGGCCTGCGTTCGAAGTAGTCCAGCGACACCGTCGAGCCCAGGTCGACGCCGACGTCGAAGGTCTCGCTCGCCGAGAACGCCCCCGGAACGGTGCGCTTGACGGTGGCGCGTGCCACTTCCTGCCCGTCGACCTTGAGTACCACGTCGGCAGGCGACAGCGGCTGCGCGCTCGCGAGCGTCGTCGTGACCTCGATGCGGCGCTTGCCCGCAGCGAGCTTGCTGGCACTGCGGGCGATGGTGCGCTCGATGATCATCATGTTGTACTCGTAGACGAGCTGGCCCTTGTCCATGTACAGCGTGAGCCCGCCTCCCGATCCGCCCAGTGCGTACAGCACGCCGGACGCGTTGTCGCCGATCTCGGCGTCGATCGTCACGGTGTTGGACTCGCGGCCCAGGCCGGGCGCCGTGAACTCGGGCATGCGCGTCGTCGTCGCGTCGAACTGCCAGCTCGTGTAAGGCGTCTTGATGCGGTCCTCGGGGTGCAGCCGCAGCCAGATGCCGGCGCCCAGCGGATAGACCTTGTTCGCCCGGGCCTGCTCGTCGAATGTCTTCTGCAGCTGTGCCAGACGCTTCGGCTCCTTCGCAGCCAGGTCGTTCGCCTGTGAGAAGTCCTGTGTGATCTGGTAGAGCTCCCACTTGTCCTTGGCCGAATCCCACTCGGCAAGGCCGGGCGCGCCGGGCAGCCACGGCACCAGCGGGCCGAAGGTGGCCGCCACCCAGCCGTCCTGGTAGATCGCGCGGCTGCCGTTGTTGTCGAAGTACTGAATCTTCTTGCGCGTGGGCGCCCGGGCGTCTGTGAAGGTGTACGCGAGACTCACGCCGTCGATTGGATCCTGGCTGAAGCCGTCGACCACCTTCGGCGGCTTGATGCCGATGACCTCATAGAGCGTCGGGGCGATGTCGTTGACGTGGTGGAACTGCGACCGTGGCGTCTTGTCGGCCTTGATGCCTCGGGGCCAGGAGATGACCATCGGGTTGCGCGTGCCGCCGAAGT
>CAYGZN010000424.1:0-3078 GCA_964354355.1 uncultured Burkholderiaceae bacterium
GCGATCGGAACCGCGTGGCGATCGGAACCGCGTGGCGATCGGAACCGCGTGGCGAGCGTAGACCGCCGGCGAGCGGACCCTGCGGTTGTTGCTCAGAAGTCGTGGCGGATGCCGAGCGCGTATCGCTGCGCCTCCAGATACACGGGGGCAGCGACGGTCGACTGGGGGTACTGGACGTCGGTGTCGATCGAGGCCGCGGCGTAGAGCTTGGTGCGCTTCGACAGCGGCCAGTCATAGGCGAAGGCATAGCGATACGAGTTCTTCAGGCCTGACTCGAAGTCCGAGCGGATCAGGTTGAAGTACAGGCTGCCGTGCCCCAGGCCGAACCGTGTCGTGAGAAACGGGTAGTCGATGTTGTTGCCGCCGCCCGGCGGGTCGTTCCGGATGAACCCCAGCCCGACCTGGTTGCGGCCGCCGAACCGCCACGCCGCCGTGGCCGCGTACTGCACGGTCTTTCCGGAGGCGCCCTGGGCGATCTGCTGCCAGGCCGCGGCAGCCACGATCGGACCGCGGTCCCAGGTCAGGCTGGCGGCCGCGCTGTTGGTGTTGGCGGGAGACGTCTCCCCGAAGGCGTAGAGCCCGTCGAACCGAAGTCCCTGCCAGGTCGGCGACTGGTACTCGACGCTGTTGTCGAACCGGGTCTGGTAGCGCGCACTGCTGCCCAGCGTCCCGTACCACTGGTCGCCGCTGGCATCGACCCGCACCAGCGCCGAGAACATCGGCGCGTATTGCCGACCCGCCGTCAGCTGCCCCCAGTCACCCGCGAGACCGACCCACGACTGCGCGTTCCAGAACGTGCTCGAGTCGGCCTGCTGGCCCGTAGACAGGTCCAGCCGGGTCTCGATCGTGAAGATCGCCTCGAGGCCGCCGCCGAGGTCCTCGCTGCCACTCAGGCCAAACCGCGACCCCTTGGAATTGCCGTTCCCGGAGCTGATCACCCGCGCGGTGCCGACGGCATTCGAGCCGGCCCCGTAGTAGGCCTGGTTGGCGGCCGGGTTCGAGTATTCGACCGCCGCGTCCACGATCCCGTACAGGGTGATCTGCGCGTGCAGCGCGGTCGGCGCGGCGAGCAGCGCCACGACTCCCATCGCGGCCAAGACCCGTGCCCGCCGGTCGGTCGCACCGGCGCGTCGACCCGCGCACGCCGACGCGCCGTCCGCTGCGCCGATTGGCCATGCCCATCCGCTTGACCGCACCGATTGCCCCGTTGACCTGTTCCTGCTGCGAGCGGATCACCCAGCGCATTGCGTCGCCCCTCGACAGCATACCGTGGACCCGGCCCCGTCTCGAACCGGCAGGTGCCGGTCGCGCTTCGGCGACATCAGTCGCAAGGCCTCCACGCGCCGACGCTTGCAGCGGGACCGTGCAGGACCTATGCAGGGAGCCCGTTCGGGACTTCAACCGACTTCGATCGCCCGAGCGTGCCCTTCGACTTGCCGATGGGCCTCGCACCGCCCGCGCCGCCGGCGCGACTATCGTTTTTGATGCGATCGAGGTATCGTGAAGCATGTCGCCAGTGATGCGCACGTTTGCCGAAGGGATCCATCCGGTGCACTCGGAGGTGCTGCGCGATGCGGCATCGCCTGTCGAGCGTCCGTTCGCGAATCCTGGCTGGCGAGCTTCCAGCGCGAGGACCAGGGTCGACGCGGCCGATGTGATCCGCGTGCTTGCCGCCAGGACAGGATCCCTTGTCGCCTTGGGCGTGGCGGCAGTGATTGCCTGCGCCCTGCCCCGCGCTGCGTTCGCCCAGGGCGAAGGGGGCCTGTACATTGCCGGGTATGGGTTCAGCTTCGAGCGGGCCGCGGAACAGGGCCTTGCGCGCAATCCGCCGGGCCAGCGCTTCTTCGTGCTGGCGCTGTCGCCCAATACCGCGGCGCTGACGAAGGTGGCAACGAAGTCGGCCGCCGCGGTGCGCAAGCGGGTCGCTGCCAGCGGTGGGGTGCTCCTCGTCTGTCAACGCGACATCGACAACGGCTCGATCGACGCCGCGACGCTGGTGCCGGGAGTCGTCGCCGTCCGCGGCTTCCCGCCGCGAGGCAGCGACGCGATCCCGCCCGGCGAGCGCTACTTCCCTGGCGAGAACCCCGACAACCTGCCCCGGAACAACGAAACGCTGCGGCGACTTCGATCCACCTGCTCCTGAGCGGGCCGGGCGCCGCGACCGATCCCGGTCGGGCGTGTTCACACGTACTCGGGATAGCCCGGGTCGTACATCTGCCCGCGCACGTGGGCCAGCAGGTCGGGGGGGCGCTCGATGGCCGCGACGCGCTCGTCGAACGCGACCGCGGCCACCGCCGCGGCGATGTGCGCCGACACGTCGCGCACACCAGACAGAGGCGGATACAGGCTGCCCTGCTCGAGGTCGGCCGCCGACACCTGATCGGCCAGCGAGCGCGCGGCGGCCAGGAACATCGCGTCGCTGATGCGGGTGGCGCGCACCGCGATTGCGCCCAGCCCGATGCCTGGAAAGATGTACGAGTTGTTGCCCTGCCGGGACACGTAGGTTCGGCCGTCGACGGTGACCGGGTCGAACGGGCTGCCCGACGCGAACAGCGCACGCCCCCCGCTCCATTCGTAAGCCTGCTGCGCGGTGCACTCGGACTTCGAGGTCGGGTTGGACAGCGCAAAGACGATCGGCCGCGCGTTGAGCCGGGCCATCTCCTCGACGATCGGGCGCGTGAAGGCGCCCGCCGTGGCCGACACGCCGATGACGGCGGTCGGCGCAAGCTCGCGCACCGCGGCGAGGAAGTCGGCGACCGGTGCGTGATCGTGCGCAAACGGGCGCTTGTGCTCGACCAGGTCGTCGCGGCTTGCGACCACCAGGCCCTTCGAATCGAACAGCCAGCAGCCTCTGCGCGCCTGCGCGGGGTCGATGCCCTCGGCGACCATCGACGCCACGGCCAGCTCGGCAATGCCGGTGGCCGCCTCGCCGGCGCCCAGGAACAGCAGGCGCTGCCGGTCCAGGCTGCCGCCGGTGACGCGCAGCGCCGAGTACAGGCCCGACAGCGCCACCGCCGCGGTGCCCTGGATGTCGTCGTTGAACGTGCAGATGCGGTCGCGGTACCGCGCCAGCAGCCG
>CAYGZN010000425.1:0-3069 GCA_964354355.1 uncultured Burkholderiaceae bacterium
GCATTCGCGCACGGTGGCCAGCGCGCGGGTCTTGTGCTCGCCGGCGTCGAACGCCCGATACTCGTGCTCGGCGAGCGCCACCCCCAGTGCACCGGCGAGCTGGCGCCCGAAGGCCGCGCCCTCGCCGAGGTCGAAGAGCCGGAATCGATCGTTCATCGCCGGCAAGCATACCGGAGGCGTCCGTGACCGACGTGGGCCTGTTCCTGGCCGGCGACGTGATGACCGGGCGCGGCATCGATCAGGTGCTGCCACACCCCAGCGCGCCGGGGCTGTTCGAGCCTATGGTCACCGACGCGCGTGTCTACGTCGACCTGGCGGCCCGCGAGAACGGGCAGATCACCGCGCCGGTCTCGCCGTCGTACGTCTGGGGCGACGCGCTGGCCGAAATCGAGCGGTTCCACCCCGCCGTTCGAATCGCGAACCTCGAGACCGCCGTCACGACCTCGGCCGACGCCTGGCCCGGCAAGGGGATCCACTACCGGATGCACCCGGCCAACATCGCGTGCCTGACGGCGGCGCGAATCGGGTGCTATGCGCTCGCCAACAATCACGTCCTCGACTGGGGCCGCGCCGGGCTGGTGCAGACGCTGCAGACCCTGCGCCAGGCAGGGATCGCCGTGGCGGGCGCCGGCAATGACCTGCGCGAGGCCCTTGCCCCGGCGGTGCTGTGCCTGCCCGAGCAGCCGTCGAACGCGCGGGTGCTGGTCTTCGCGCGTGCGACGACCAGCAGTGGCGTGCCGCCCGCGTGGGTGGCCACCGACCGGCGCCCCGGGCTCGCGCTGATCGACCACCTGGATGAGGTGGCGGCCCGCCTGCTCGCCGACGAGATCCGCACGCACCGGCGCGACGGCGACCGGGTCGTGCTGTCGATCCACTGGGGTGGCAACTGGGGCTTCGACATTCCGTCGCAGCACCGCGACTTCGCGCACCGGCTGATCGACCTCGACGCCGTCGACGTGATCCACGGGCACTCGTCGCACCATCCGTTGCCCATCGAGGTCCACCGCGGCAAGCTGATCCTGTACGGGTGTGGTGACCTGATCAACGACTACGAAGGGATCCGGACCCGCGGTGCGCTGCGTTCGGATGCGGCGTGCCTCTACTTCCCGCGCCTGTCGCGGTCCGACGGCACGCTGCGGCGGCTCGACATCGTGCCGGTGCAGCTGCGCCGGTTCAGCTTGTGCGCGCCGGATCTCGAGGCCCGCCGCTGGCTCCTGGAGGTGTTCGACCGCGAGGGCCGGCGGTTCGGCACCCGGGTCGACGACGAGCCGGGCGGGTGGCGGCTGGCCTGGACGTAGAATCGGGGCCTCCCGCCGTCGATCCGGTCCCCGATGCCCCGCCAGGCTGCCATCGCCTCCACTGCCGCACAGCGGGCCGCCCCGGGCGGCGCGGCCGCCGTCGATCGCGCGCTGTCGCTGCTGGCCGCGTTTCGAAGCGGCGACCGGTCGCTGTCGCTGGCCGAACTCGCCGAGCGCACGCAGCTGTACAAGAGCACGGCGCTGCGGCTGCTGGCGTCGCTGGAGCACGCGCGGATGATCCTGCGGCGCGACGACGGCCGCTACGCGCTGGGGCCGGAACTGACCCGGCTGCACGCGGTCTACGCGGCGTCGTTCTCGCTCGAGGCCGAGGTGATGCCGGTACTGCGCGAGCTGGTCGCGCGCACCCGCGAGAGTGCGGCCTTCCACGTGCGCCAGGGCAACCAGCGCGTGTGCCTGCACCGGGTCGACTCGCCGCAGGTCGTTCGCGACCACATCCGCGTCGGCGACGTGCTGCCGCTGAACCGCGGCTCGGGCGGCCGGGTGCTGATGGCGTTTGCGGGTGCGCGTGGCGCCGTGTACGAGCGGATCCGGCGTGACGGCGTGGTCGTGATGAGCGGCGATCGCGTGCCCGAGCTGACCGGCGTCTCGGCGCCGGTCTTCGGCGCCGACGGCACGCTGCTCGGCGCGCTGACGCTGACCCTGCCGACCGCGCGGCTGCAGCCCGGATATGCCGCGACGGTGCGCGACGCCGCGCGGCGCCTGACCCGCCGCCTCGGCGGCGGGCAGAGCCCGCCGACAGACGACCCACGATGAAAGGAGCCCGACGATGACCGAGCCCGCCGAACGCTACGACTGGCCCAGGCTGGTCGACGACCTGAACGCGCTGCTGCGCCTGAAGACGACGATCATCGGCATGAAGCTGTTCGAGGACGCGGCCGCGCTCGAGTCGATCCCCAAGCTGCGCCGGCCGGGTGCGATCCACACGACCGACCAGATCGTCGGCATGGCCGCTCGCCTGGGCTGGACCGTGGGCATCACCGCGGCGGACCTGGTGGGCACGCAGTGCCAGGCCGTCATCGGCCTGGCCCCTCAGGACGACGAGTGGCGCAGCGGCAAGCGCTACGTGGGCGTGTGGCACGCCACGGTCGAGGACGCATCGGCGCGCCAGGCGGCGCTGCACGTCGTGCCGGCAGGCCGCTACCGCGCGATGGCCGTCTCGCCGCTGGCCTCGGGCCGGCTCGACCCGCCGGACATCTGCCTGATCTACGCGACGCCGGGGCAGATGATCCTGTTCATCAACGGGCTGCAGTGGAAAGGCTACAAGCGCTTCGACTGGAGCGTCGTCGGCGAGACCGCCTGCGCGGACTCCTGGGGCCGGGCGCTGGCCACCGGCGAGCCCAGCCTGTCGCTGCCTTGCTTCGCCGAGCGCCGCTACGGCGGCGTGCCCGACGAGGAGATGCTGATGGCGCTGCCGCCGCGCTACCTGCCGATCGCGATCGAGGGCCTGAAGGCGCTGTCGAAGAACGGCCTGCGCTACCCGATCGCGCCGTACGGCGTGCAGAACGACGTGCGGGCCGGCATGTCGGCGAGCTATTGACGCGCTCGCCCGCGGCCGCGTCGAACGGGCTCAGCCCAGCGCAAACCCCAGCCACTGCTCGAGTTCGGCCAGCGCCGGCCCGGCCTCACCGACCTTGATCGTGCGCATGCCCATGTCGCGCGCCGGCTTCAGGTTGATGCCCAGGTCGTCCAGGTACACGCAGTGCTCGGGATCGGCGCAGTCCATGAGGCCCTTCTGGCGGAGGTACTGGCC
>CAYGZN010000426.1:0-3066 GCA_964354355.1 uncultured Burkholderiaceae bacterium
GAGGAGCGCCGCGGGTTCGGCGTCGGACCGCTCGATGCCCTCGCGGAAGCGCGCCAGCAGCGGCAGGATGTTCTCGCGCACGACCGCCGTGAAGAGCTCCTCCTTGTTGGCGAAGTACAGGTACAGCGTGCCCTTGGAGACGCCGGCGCGCGAGGCGACGTCGTCCAGCCGGGTCGCGGCGTAACCGCGCTCGACGAACAGGTCCAACGCCGCGGCGAGCAGTTCGGCCGGACGGCTCTCCTTGCGGCGCTCCCAGCGAGGCGTGTGAAGACCCGGTTGGGCCGAGGGGGCGGAGGCGGTCATTCGGCGTTAATGACTGAACAGTCAGTAAGTATAGTCGGTTGCCGCCGGACGGGTCAACCCGAGGGTATCCTCTGCGGGACGGCCCCGACCCGCGGTCGGTGGCCCCCCGCGACTGCCGCCCCGCCCGTGATGCCTGCGTACACACCCCGATCATCGATGCCGCTGGGAGAGACGCTGCACGGCGAGCGGCCCGACTTCGACGATCCGTTCACGACCCTCGAGGCGTGCCGCCGGCGGCACGCCCCGGCGTGACCCTGGGCACCGAGGACACACCCATGGACGCAAGCGCTGGACAGGCTTCCGCCGTCTTCCGATTCGGACCGGTCACCGTCTACTTCGGCGAGAAGTCCGGCAAGTACCCCGACGGCAACCAGGTCGTCGTTCGCGGGCGCGACACCACGGCGGCGTTCGACACGCCGCAGGTCGCGAACCGCATCGGCCCCGACTTCGACACGGCAGACCTGGTGATCCTGGGCCACGTGCACGAGGACCACATGGCCGGGCTGCACCGCGTGCCGCAGGCGACGGTGCACGTGCACGAGGCCGATCTGGCTGCCGCGCGGAGCTGGGACGGACTGGCGCGCCACTACGGCTACACCGCCGAGGCACTCGCGCAGCTGCGGACCACGATCGAGCGGCAGTTCCACTACGCGCCGAGGCCCGATGCGATCGGCTACGCCGACGGCGCGGTGTGGGACCTGGGGGGCGTGCGAGTCCGCGCCGTGCACATGCCCGGTCACACGGCCGGTCACTGCGTGCTGCTCGTCGAGCCGCACGGCATCGCCTTCATCGGCGACATCGACCTGTCCGGGTTCGGCCCGTACTACGGCGACGCGAGCTCCAGCCTCGCGCAGTTCCGCCGCACCCTGTCGCGGCTCGAGGGCCTGCCGGCGTCCACCTGGATCACGTCGCACCACAAGGGCGTGCTGACCGACCGCGCGGCGTTTGCCCGGGCGCTGCGGGCGTTCGCTGCGCGGATCGACGAACGCGGGCAGCGTCTGCTGCAGATGCTGGCCGGCGGGCCGCGCTCGATCGCGGACCTGGTCGGCGAGCGGCTGCTGTACCCGCCCGGCTACGGCGACCTCTGGGTCGAGTGCGCCGAGCGGCGCTCGATCGCGCTGCACCTCGAGGAGTTGCTCGCCGAAGGCCGGGTTCGCCAGGTCGACCACGGCCTGTACGTGGCGTCGCCCGCGTCGTGACGGCGCGCCATCGTCTGCTCGCCTGGCTGCTCGGCGGCGCCTCCCTGCTGGTTGCCGGCTGCCGCCTGGACAGCCGGCTGCTGTATTTCCCGCAGCCGCATTCCGTGGACGCCTGGCGCGCGATCGCGGACCGCACGGGCGCGCAGCCGATCGAGATCGAACGCGACGGCGTCGTGCTGCGCGGCTGGTTCCTGCCGCCCGCGAATGCCACCCGCGCGCCACGTCATCCGGTGGTGATCTACTTCGGCGGCAATGCGGAGGAGACGTCCTGGATGCTGGCCGAGGCCCGTCGGCTGCCCGGGTATGCGTTCGTGGCCGTGAACTACCGCGGCTACGGCGCGAGCGGCGGCCGCCCGCACGAGCAGGCGCTGTACGACGACGCGCTGGCGGTCTACGACCGGACCGCCGCGCGCCCCGACGTGGACCCGGCCCGCGTCGTGGTCTGGGGCCGCAGCCTGGGCTCCGGTGTTGCCACCTGGGTGGCCGTGCGGCGGCCGGTCGCTGCGGTCGTGCTGACATCGCCGTACGACTCCGTCGACGCGCTTGCTCGGACCCACTATCCGGCGCTGGCCGGCCTGCTGACCCAGCCGTTCGACTCGCTGTCGCGAGCGCCCGGCATCCGCGCGCCGCTGCTGGCCGTCGTGGGCGGGCGCGACACGGTCGTGCCGCCCGGGCACAGCGAACGGCTGGTGGCGGCGTGGGCGGGCCCCGTCGAGCTCCGGCGGCTGCCCGCCGCCGACCACAACTCGCTGCAGGCGTATCCCGAGTACTGGCAGTCGGTGGCGGATTTCGTCGCGGGCGCAGTGCCAACTCCGTCCGGATCCGCACCGGGCGCCGCCCGTATACTGCACACCCGATGAAAACACGGAGCCTCGTCGCGCTGGGTGTCATCGCCGCCGCCCTGGCCGGTGGCGGCTGGTGGTGGCTCGACTATCGTTCGGACAACGGGGCTCCGCAATACCGCACCGCCAAAGTCGAACGCGGCACCCTGACTGCCACCGTGGCTGCCTCGGGGACGCTGGCCGCAACGGTCCAGGTCCAGGTGGGTTCGCAGGTGTCCGGGCAGATCCGCGAGGTGCTCGCCGACTTCAACGACGAAGTCCGGCAGGGGCAGGTGATCGCCCGGATGGATCCGGAGACCTTCGAATACCGGGTGCGCCAGGCCGAGTCGGATCTGGAAGCGTCGCGCGCGCAGATCGGCGTGCAGCAGGCGACGGTCGCGGCGCGCCGCGCCGACCTGGCGCGGGCGATGATCAACCTGGAGGAGGCGCGCCGCGACTTCGACCGCAAGTCCGAGCTGGTCGCACGCAACTTCATCTCGCCCGCCGAGCGCGACCGCGCGGCCGCGCTGGTGCGCACGGTCGAGCAGGAGGTCGGCAGCGCGCGCGCTCAGGTCGATCTGGCCGAGGCGTCGGTGCGCAACGCGCAGGCCACCGTGCGCCAGCGCGAGGCGCAGCTGGCCAGCTCGAAGGTGGATCTCGGTCGCACCGTGATCCGGGCACCGGTCGACGGCGTGGTCATCAAGCGCTCGATCGAGCTCGGCCAGACGGTGGCGGCGAGCCTG
>CAYGZN010000427.1:0-3060 GCA_964354355.1 uncultured Burkholderiaceae bacterium
CGGCCGCCGGATTCGCCGAGCCGGTGATGGACGCCGAGCGCCTGACGATCACGTGGGGGCAGTGGCGCACGCTGGAGCTCGAACTGCGGGCGCTCGGGGGCGACGCACGGCGCGCGCGCTCGCGCGGGCTGAGCACGCCCCGCCACCACGCCGCCGCGCGGCAGCGCATCGAGCCGCCGCTGCGCCGGGCCGGGCCGTCGCCGAGCCAGCACGGGCCGTCGCCCGGCCAGCATGCGTCGTCGCCCAACCCGGACGCGCCACTGTCGGTGACCTTCGAAGTGATCTACGGCCACGCCTGGTGCGGCGCCCGCAAGAAGCTGCCCGACGGCTACGCGCCCGTCGAGTTCCGGCGGACCCCGCCGCACGGCGATGCTGCCGCGTAAGAGTCACACGTTGAGTGTGAGCGCAGGCTCACCCCAGAAGCCCGATCCGAACCGCGTGCACCGGAACGGCCCGGCTTGCCGGTGATTCCGGCGGCGGCCTATAATTGCACGATGTGGTGGACGCCTTGATCCATGTCAGTTTCCGTGCAGCACCCTTGGATCCACCAGGCGTCGAGCCATCAGCAGGAGTGGTTGCTCAAGCGCAACTGCTCGCTGGCCCCGTCGCAGCTGGCGGTCGTCTTCGCGTCGCTGGGTTCGGTGTCGCTGATGATCGCAGGGGTGTTCGCGGCGAGCGGGGCGTGGCTGGTGTTGCCGTTCGCAGTCGTCGAATTGCTGGCGCTGGGGCTTGCGTTCGTCGTTTACGCGCGACACGCGGCCGATTACGAGCGGATCGTGCTTTGCCGCGGTTGCCTGATGGTGGAAACCTGTCGGGCCACCCGGCTGGCGCGGGCTGAATGCCCCGCCGCGTGGACCCGGGTCGAATACCGGGGCTCGCGGCGGGAACTGATTGGGCTGGTGGCGGCCGGGCGCAGGATCGAGGTGGGGCAGTTCGTCCCCGAGTCCGACCGGCCCGACCTGGCACGGCAGCTGCAACGGCAGCTGCAGGGAATTCGACCTTGATTCTTGGTGAAAGCATGCGACGGCAATCGGAAACCAGCACGATCATCAGCGGCCTGCACCACGCGGCCATGGCCCGGGCGGGCCGGGCGGCCGCGGCCTTCGGTGCACTGGCGGCCTGGGCGCCGGCGTGGGCGGTCGGGGACATGCCGGGCGGCCCGCGGGTCAACCAGCTGAACCTGGGCCCCGGCGTCACGCGCATCGCGGCGGACCAGGCCTGGATCCACAACTTCCTGCTGCTCGTGTGCCTGATCATCTTCGTGCTGGTCTTCGGCGTGATGTTCTATTCCATCTGGAAGCACCGCAAGTCGGTCGGCCACAAGCCGGCCGACTTCCACGAGAGCACGGCCGTCGAGATCGCCTGGACGGTCGTGCCCTTCCTGATCGTCGTGGGCCTCGCGATCCCGGCCACCCGAATGGTCATCGAGCAGAAGGACACGTCGCAGGCCGACCTCACGATCAAGGCGACCGGCTACCAGTGGAAGTGGGGCTACGAGTACCTGAAAGGCGAAGGCGAGGGCGTATCGATGCTCTCGGGGCTGTCGACGCCGCTCGCCCAGATCGAGGGCAAGGAAGCCAAGTCCGAGACCTACCTGATGGAGGTCGACAACCCGCTGGTGGTTCCGGTCGACCAGAAGATCCGCATGGTGGTGACCGCCAACGACGTCATCCACGCGTGGATGGTGCCGGCCTTCGGCGTCAAGCAGGACGCGATCCCCGGGTTCGTGCGTGACACGTGGTTCCGCGCCGAGAAGGTCGGCACCTACCGGGGCCAGTGCGCCGAGCTGTGCGGCAAGAACCACGCATTCATGCCGATCGTGGTCGAGGTCAAGTCGCGCGAGGACTACAGCAAGTGGGCCGCCGAGAAGAAGAAGGAGATGCTCGCGAAGGCGGATGACCCGGCCAAGGAGTGGACGGTGGCCGACCTGATCGCCCGCGGCGAGAAGGTGTACGCGTCCAACTGCGTCGCGTGCCATCAGGCGACCGGCAAGGGCGTGCCCGGCGCGTTCCCGGCGCTCGAAGGCTCCAAGGTCGTGCTGGGCCCGCAGGAAGAACAGATCAAGACGCTGCTGTCCGGCGTGGTCAAGGACGGCAAGCCCACCGCGATGGCCTCGTTCAAGCAGCTCTCGGACGTCGAGCTCGCAGCCGTGGCCACGTTCCTGCGCAATGCGTGGGGCAACAAGGCCGAAGACAGCGTCGTGCAGCCCAGGGACATCACCGCCGCACGCAAGTGACGGGCGTCTTCAGGATTCTGATCAGGAGTTTTCGATGAGTGCAGTTCTGGACCATCACGGACACGACGACCACGCGCACGGCCATCCGCACGGCTGGCGGCGCTGGGTGTACGCGACCAACCACAAGGACATCGGCACGCTCTACCTGTGGTTCTCGTTCGTGATGCTGCTCTCGGGCGGTGTGCTGGCGCTGACGATCCGCGCCGAGCTGTTCCAGCCGGGTCTGCAGTTCGTGCAGCCCGAGTTCTTCAACCAGCTCACCACGATGCACGGCCTGATCATGGTGTTCGGCGCGATCATGCCGGCCTTCGTCGGGTTCGCGAACTGGCAGATCCCGATGATGGTCGGCGCAGCCGACATGGCGTTTGCGCGGATGAACAACTTCAGCTTCTGGCTGCTGCCGCCGGCGGCGCTGTTGCTGGCCGGCTCGTTCCTGGTGCCGGGCGGGGCCACCGCTGCGGGCTGGACGCTGTACGCGCCGCTGTCGGTGCAGATGGGCGTGGGCATGGACATGGCGATCTTCGCCGTCCACATCCTGGGCGCGTCCTCGATCATGGGGTCGATCAACATCATCACGACGATCCTGAACATGCGCGCGCCGGGCATGACGCTGATGAAGATGCCGCTGTTCGTGTGGACCTGGCTGATCACCGCGTACCTGCTGATCGCGGTGATGCCCGTGCTGGCAGGCGCGATCACCATGGTGCTGACCGACCGGCACTTCGGCACATCGTTCTTCAATGCGGCCGGCGGCGGCGACCCGGTGATGTACCAGCACATCTTCTGGTTCTTCGGGCACCCCGAGGTCTACATCATGATCCTGC
>CAYGZN010000428.1:0-3055 GCA_964354355.1 uncultured Burkholderiaceae bacterium
GACCGCTTCGGGTCAATGCGCCCGTCTGGCTGTTCCTGCTCGTCCTGTGCGCCCCGGTCACCGCGAGCGCGGCCGACGCGCTGCGCGGCAAGGCGCTGTACCTGTCGACCAATGGCGCACCGCAAAGCTGCGCGGCCACCAACTGCCACGGCACCACCGTGTCGGCCAACAAGAACAAGATCCTCACCGGCGCAAACAACGGGCCGCTGATCACGAACGCGATCGCCGGCAACAAGGGCGGCATGGGCTACCTGTCGGCCTACGTCAACGCGACCGACGCCGCCGACATCGGCGCCTATATCGCCAACCCCAACGTCAACCCGGCGCCGCTGGCCTCTCTCAGCCCGGCCTCGCTGACCTTCGCATCGACCTCGGTCGGCCTGACCAGCGCGCCGCAATCGGTGACGATCACCAACTCGGGCGCTGCCAGCCTGAGCCTGAGCTCGGCCACGCTCGGCGGCACCCACGCCGGCGACTGGCTGCTGCCCGCAACGGGCAGCTGCGCCTTCCCGGGCAGCCTGGCCCCGGGTGCCAGCTGCACGCTGGCGGTATCGTTCAAGCCGACCGTCGCGGGCACGCGTTCGGGAACGGTGTCCGTCGCCCACAATGCGGCCGGGTCGCCGTCTTCGGTCCCGCTGTCGGGCACCGGATCCACGACGCCGCAGTCGACAATCACGGTCTCGAGCAACAACGTCGCCTTCGGTGACGTGATCGTCGGCACCGCCTCGACCGTCAGCACGCTCACGATCGGCAATTCCGGCAACGCCAGCCTGACGCTGGGCGCCCTCACCTTCTCGGGGGCTGCGGCCGGCGACTTCGCCCGCAGCGGCGGCAGCTGCGCCGCGACGGTCGCGCCGGGCACCAGCTGCACGATCGGGCTGACGCTGACCCCGGCGGCGCTCGGTGCACGCAGCGCGACGCTGGCGATCGCCTCGGACGCGCAGAACGGCATCGCGTCGGTCAGCGTCGGCGGCACCGGCATCGCGATGCCGGTGCCGGTCGCGTCGCTGTCGAGCGCCAGCCTGCAGTTCGGGCAGACGTCGGTGGGGGGCAGCGCGCCGAACCAGGTCGTCACGCTGCAGAACACCGGCACCGCGCCGCTGCAGATCTCGGGCGTCGCGCTGATGCCGACCGGGCCGTTCACGATCGCGGCCAACACCTGCGGCACGTCGCTGGCGGCCGGTGCGGCCTGCACGATCACCGTCGGCTACCGCCCCACCGCGGCCGGTGCCGCGGCTGCGACGCTCACGCTGACGACCAATGCGGCGGGCAGCCCGCACCCGGTGGCGGTCTCGGGCAGCGGCGTCAACGGTGCGGCAGCTGCACCCGCGCTGTCCGATGCCGGCCCGTTCGCCTTCGCGGCGACCGACGTCGGCAAGGTGTCGGCGACCCGCTCGACGATGCTGGAGAACCGCGGCACCGCACCGTTCTCGATCACGGCGATCGCCGTGTCGGGGGCTCAGGCGGCCGAGTTCGCGCGCAGCGGAACCTGCGCGGTCGGCCAGAGCATCGCGCCGGCATCCTCGTGCACGCTGCAGCTGGCCTTCGCGCCCGCGGCGTCGGGCGCGCGGCAGGCAACGCTGTCGGTCAGCACCAGCAGCGGCACTCAGCTGTCGATCGGCCTGTCGGGCACGGCCAGCGCCGTGGCGACGGCGACGTACACCTTGACGCCCGCGTCGCTGGATTTCGGCATGGTCAGCGGCGCCAGTCCGTCGGTGACGCGCAGCGTCGTGCTCGAGAACACCGGAACCGCCGCGCTCAACGTGACGGCGCTGGCACCGACCGGTCCGTTCACCGCGACCGGCGACGCGACGTCCGCCAATCCGTGCCCGGCCGTGCCCTTCAGCCTGGCGCCGGGGGCGCGATGCACGCTCGCGGTCACGTTCGCGCCGACGTCGCCCGGCGTGGCTGCCGGTGAGCTGAGCCTGACGGCCGGCGTGAACGTCGCGGCGGCCAAGGCCGTGCTGAGCGGAACGGCCGGCGCGGTGACCGGCGCTGCGGGCGCGCCCACCGACAGCTTCACGGCGCCGGTGAACATGGGCGCGGGCGGCTGTACGGTGGCTGATACCGCCGATCCGAAAGCGTTCGACCCGACGCTGGCGGCCCTTATTCTGGCTTCGCTGATGGCACTGCGGCGACGGCCGGTTTCCCCCTCCCCTCACGACCCCAGGAGCTCGCGATGAAGCACCCGATCCCACACGCGAATGCATTCGCCTCCCACCCCGTGCCACCGCGCAGGGCGCTGCTGTCCGCGGCGGTCTGCGGCGCCTTCCTGGCATCGGGACTGCTGGGCGCCAGTGCGCCGGCAGCGGCCGCAGCGGTCGGCGCGCTGGCTCCCGACGTGGCTCTGGCCGGCGACGCGGCGGTGAGCCAGTTGTCCGCGCACCGCGGCAAGTTCGTCTACCTGGACTTCTGGGCCTCGTGGTGCGTGCCGTGCAAGCAGTCGTTTCCGTGGATGAACGAGATGCAGTCGCGCTATGGCGCGCAGGGTCTGAAGGTGGTGGCCGTCAACCTCGACACCAAGCCGGACGAGGCCAAGCGATTCCTGGCCGAGAACCCGGCGCAGTTCGACGTGGCCTTCGACAAGGCGGGCGATTCGGCCAAGGCGTTCGCGATCAAGGGCATGCCCAGTTCGGTGCTGATCGGCCCCGACGGCAAGGTGGTGCTGGTCCACGCCGGCTTTCGTGATGGCGACAAGGCCGCGCTCGAGCAGGAAATCCGCAAGGCGCTCGGCGTCAAGTGATCCGATCCGCGACGCGCGTGTCGTGCGTCGCGACCTCACTCACGGAGACGACACCGATGAGCCACACCCGTACCGAACCCTCGAGCCCAACCCGCGCACGCCTGCGACCGATGCTGCTGGCCGCCGGCCTGACGCTGCTGTCGCTCGCGTCCGGGTGCAGCGCGCCGGCGCTGGGCCCCCTGCTCGGGCTCGAGCCCGTGAACCCGTGGGAAAAGGGCAACCTGGCCCGTCCCGCGATGATGTTCGACACCAACTCGCTCGAGACCCGCTACCTGGATCACATCTACACCAGCCGGGAGGCGGCGTCGGGCG
>CAYGZN010000429.1:0-3034 GCA_964354355.1 uncultured Burkholderiaceae bacterium
CGCCGCGAACAGAAGCAGACCGAACGCCGTCGCCACCGCCTTGGAAAACGCTCGTCGGCACCATGAAGAACACGTGAGGTTCATGCTATAAAACCCTGAAACAACTACAGAAATTCTGAGTGGTGATCGCAGCCAGCCGCTCCGGCGACAGCCCCCGGATTTCGGCCAGTTTCTCGCCGACGTGGCGCACGAAGCCCGGCTCGTTGGTCTTGCCGCGAAACGGCACCGGGGCCAGGTAGGGTGCGTCGGTCTCGATCAGCAGGCGGTCCAGCGGGACGCGGCGGGCGACGTCGCGCAGCACCTCGGCGTTGCGGAACGTGACGATGCCCGACATCGAGATGTAGAAGCCCAGGTCAAGCGCGGCGCGCGCGACCTCCCAGGTCTCGGTGAAGCAGTGCATGACCCCGCCCGCGTGCTCCGCGCCCTCCTCCCGCATGATGCGCAGCGTGTCCTCGGCTGCCGCGCGCGTGTGCACGATCAGCGCCTTGTCCGCCGCACGCGCAGCACGTATGTGCACCCGGAAGCGTTCTCGCTGCCATTCGCACAACGCCTGGGGGTCTCCCTCGACGCGGTAGTAGTCCAGGCCGGTCTCGCCGATCGCGACGATGCGCGGATGCTCGGCCAGCCGGACCAGTGTCGCGATGTCGGGCTCGACCGTGTCCTCCTGGTCGGGGTGGACCCCCACGGACGCCACCAGGTTGGGATGCGCGTCGGCCAGCGCGAGCACCCGCGGGAAAGCGGGCAGCGAGACCGACACGCACAGGGCGCGGTCGACGGAATTGTCGCGCATGCGCGCCAGGACGGCGTCGATCTGCCCGGCCAGTTCCGGAAAGTCGAGGTGGCAGTGTGAGTCGACGTACATGCGGGGCTCGAAGGAGCCCGCATTCTACCGGGGGGCGACGCTCAGATCGTGTGCGTCGGGCGCGAGGACTTCAGCGCCGAGCCGATCAGGTTCTCGATCTTGCTGCGGGCCTGCTCGCCGGTCTCGTTCTGCACGAACTGGATGCCCAGCCCCTGCTGCCGGCCCGTGCTGCCCGCCGGCGTGATCCACACGACCTTGCCGGGCACGGCCAGCTTGGTCGCGTCGTCGATCAGCGTCAGGATCAGGTACAGGTCGTCGCCGAGGTTCGCCGGTCGGGCCGTGGGCACGAACAGCGCCCCGCCCTGCACGAAAGGCATGTAGGCGGCATAGAGTGCGGCCTTCTCCTTGATGCTCAGCGAGATCACGCTCGGGCGCGCGCCGGGGCGCGCCCCGCTCGCGACGGCCGCGCCCGCACTCGATGAAGGGACCACTGCTTCGACGCTCATCGCGCTCCTTTCACTGCCGCCCGCCGCCGGTCGCCCCCGTGAATGCACCCAGGTAGACCTCCAGCGACTCCTCGCAGAACAGCCGTGCGTTCAATGGGTGATCGACCTGCCGGAACTGCCCGGCGAGCGCCCTGCCCGCCTGCGCCAGCGCACCGCTCGACGTGCGCCGGGCCAGCTCGGCCAGGCGCGCGGCGTGCCCGGGGAAATACCGGGCCTCGGCGCCCGCTGCGCGGCGGCTGAGGTCCATCACCCATCGTTGCAGCAGCGGCAGCCATTGACGGGCGTCCGCGGCGTGCAGCGCATCGGCCACTGCCACCGATGAAGTGTCCGGCAGTCTCGCGATGGCCTCCAGCAGCGACCGATGGGCGGCAGCCTGGGCGGGTTCGGCGAACCGGGCGGCCGCCAGCGGTGAGCCGCCGGCCATCGCCAGCCAGCCGCTCGCGTCCTGCGCCGAACAACCGGTCTCGCCCTGCAGCCACGCGCTGGCCACCGGCATCGACGGCCCGTCGAGCAGCCGCAGCTGGCAGCGCGAGCGGATCGTCGCGGGCAGCGAATCCGAGCGGCTGGTGACCAGCAGGAACACGACGCCGGCGGGCGGCTCTTCGAGGGTCTTGAGCAGCGCGTTGGCAGCCGGCGTGTTCAGCGCGTCGGCGGGGTCGATCTGCACCACGCGCCGGGCGCCGCGGTGCCCGCCAACGTTGACGAAATCCGACAGCGCCCTGACCTGGTCGATCCGGATCTCCCGGCTCGCCTTGCCCTCGTCGTCGGTCAGTGGCTCGAGCAGCCGGTAGTCGGGGTGGTTGCCCGAGCGGAACCAGCCGCACGCCGCACATTGGCCGCACGCCCGTCGGTCGGGTGCCGGGGATTCGCACAGTAGCGCGTTGGCCAGAGCCGCGGCGTAGCGCGACTTGCCGATTCCCGGCGTGCCGGTGAGCAGCAGCGCGTGCGGCAACTGGTCGATGCCCGCCAGCACCCGGACGAGGGCGTCGGTATGCCAGTGATATTCCATATTCATCATAAGGTTGGGAGGTCTTCTTCGAGTATTTTTCTTATCGCTTCGATGGACTGCGCGCCGTCGATCCGCAGGAAGCGGGCGGGCGAGGCCGCGGCTCGCGTCAGGTATTCGCGTTGCACCCGCGAAAAGAACGCCAGGTCCTCGGCCTCGAAGCGGTCGGCCTGCCGCACGGCGGAGCGGCGCCGCGCAGCCGTCGCCGGATCCAGGTCGAACAGGTAGGTGCGGTCGGGTTG
This sequence comes from uncultured Burkholderiaceae bacterium, assembly GCA_964354355.1. Taxonomy (GTDB): domain Bacteria; phylum Pseudomonadota; class Gammaproteobacteria; order Burkholderiales; family Burkholderiaceae_E; genus CAYGZN01. The sequence continues at coordinate 2,557 of CAYGZN010000429.1, forward strand.
CAGGTCGGGGTGCACCCATTGCTCCAGCGCCAGGATGTCGGCGATCGGCAGGCCCCGCCCGCCACCCTGGTAGGCGACGGTCGAGTCCGTGAACCGATCGCACACGACCCAGCGGCCGTCGGCCAGCGCCGGCCGGATCACGGTGTCCAGGTGGTCCTGGCGGGCTGCGAACACCAGCAGCGCTTCGGTGCGCATCGACATCGGGCGGTTCAGCACCCAGTCGCGGATCGCCTCGGCCAGTTCCGTGCCGCCGGGCTCGCGGGTCTGCACGACCTGCAGCCCGCGCACGCGCAGCCGCTCGGCGAACCAGCCGATGAGGGTGCTCTTGCCGGCGCCGTCGATGCCCTCGAACGTGACGAAGCGCCCGGTCACGGCTTCTTCTGGTAGCGCGCGACGGCACGGTTGTGCGCGGCCAGGTCGTTCGAGAACTCGCTGCTGCCGTCGCCACGCGCCACGAAGTACAGCGCGCCGATCGGCG
>CAYGZN010000430.1:0-3028 GCA_964354355.1 uncultured Burkholderiaceae bacterium
CGCTACCGGCCGCTGGCCGCGCACAAGGGGCTGTCGATCCGCTGGGTCGCGAGCCATGCGCGCGTGCGCAGCGACCCGAACCTGCTGTCGCGCATCGTCGAGAACCTGCTGGTCAATGCGATCCGGCACACCGACCAGGGCTCGATCCTGCTCGGTTGTCGCTGGGCCCAAGGGGGAAGCCGCCTGCGCATCTGCGTGATCGACACGGGGCCGGGCCTGGCGCCGGTGCTGGCGCGTCGCTGGCTGGAACCGACGTCCACGCAGGCTACCTCCGCCCATGGCCCGGCGGACGCCGCGCCCGACGCCCCGGCCGACACCGGCGACGCAGCCGATCCCGGCCGCCCCGAGACCGACGGGGGGCACGGCCTGGGCTTGATGGTCGTCAAGCAGTTGGCCGATCTGCTCGGCCATTCGGTGGGTGTGCGCAGCGCGCGCGACCACGGATCCACGCTGTGGGTCGAGCTGGAGCGGATTTGATGTTTTATTACCAATAGATAGACGATTTTCTTAACGCAACACTAGAATGGGTCATGGCTACCATGCGCCCATTGGCCCGGCCGCCGATCCGCGAGGCGATCATCGACGTCAAGTCGGAGCCCTGCAGTTTCGACAAGGTGACCCAGCTGCGCGACCGGATCGTCGCGCAGTTCCCGCGGTCCAGGCCGTTTCGGCTCGCCTCGCTGGCGCTGCAGCTGCCCGACGAAAGGCGCGGCGCCGAGTTCGATTCGACGTCGGGGCGGCAGGCGGGCTGGCGCTGCGAGAGCGCCGACGGCGCCGAGGTCGTGCTGGCGCGCACCGACGGCTTCTCGATCGCCCGCCTCGAAGGCTACGCCGGCTGGGACGCCTTCTTCGACCGGTTCCTGTCGATGTGGGGCGCCTACGTGGCCTGCGTGGCGCCGACCGAGCTGCGCCGGGTAGGCCTGCGCTACATCAACGAGGTTCGCCTGCCGGTGACCGACGGGCTGGATTTCGACCATTTCCTGACGAGCGTGCCGCGTGCGCCGCAGGGGATGAGCCAGGGGTTCGTGGACTTCCTGGTCCAGATGACGCTGCCCGGCCAGGGCGACGGCATCCGCGTGGCCATCACGCAGGCGACCGATTCGGCGGCCCGGACCGGCAGCGAACTGCCCGTGATCCTGGACATCGACGTTTCATGCGACCGGCTGTTGCTGGTCGACGAGACCCTGCCCGCGCGACTCGGAGACGCGCTGCGGGCGATGAGGGAGGTGAAGAACCAGGCGTTCTTCGGGTTGGTGACGGATAAACTAGTGAGCACATACTTATGACAAGACTCGCTTCCGGAGTGCGCAGCCTCGCCCTGTGTGCCAGCACCCTGAGTGTCGGTGACCACGCGATGCGGGTCTCGCGGCAACTGGCCGGCGCCCGCACGCGCCTCACGACCAAGGCCCTGTTCCGGTCCGACACCGAACTCGCCGGCTTTGCCGAGTCGACCCGCTCGTCCGCATGGGCCGAGGACAGGCCGATTCCCGAGCAGGTGCTGCAGTACGCCCGCGACTTCCTGCGGATGCTGCCGTCGACGCTGCCCGAGCCGGCGGTCGGTCGCGACGAGGAGGGCCGGCTCGTGTTCCAGTGGGCGGGCGCCAACGCGCGGCTGCTGTCGGTGCACGTGACGGCCGACGCGATGCTGGTCTACGCGGGCCGCCTGGGCAGCCGGCGCCGAATCAGCGGGGCCGAGCCGCTCACCGACGACCTGCCTACCACGATCCGCCAGGCGATCCAGCAGGTCAGCGAGCCGGCGAGCGCCTGACGCGGTCAGCGTGCTTCGAGGGTCCGGGCCGCCTTGACGAAGGCGTCGCGGCCCTGCGTCAGGATCGCGTCCTTCCAGTCGTCGGTGTCCACGAAGAACATCGCGAGCATCTGTTCGCGGGCCCGCTGCACGAGCGCCGCATCGCTCGGCGCGTGGATGCGCACCCACTGGTCGAACCGCAGCGCCTCGAGCATCCGGTCGACCGGCCAGGTGCCGAACTCCAGCCCGATGCCGGCGAACGCCGTGCCGGGGCATTCCTCGATGGCCGCAAGCCCGGCCTGTCCTTCGACCTTCGACGAGGTCGACGACCCCTCGTACACCGACGTGACCCGCTCGCCCCAGCAGGCCCGGGTCCGCGCGACGTCCCGCGCGTTGTCCGCGCCGCCGTAGATCATCTCGCCGACCCCGCTCGGGCCCAGTCCGGTGTGCACGTCGATCGAGTACAGGCGGTGCGCGCCGCGCACGTGCCGGCGCAGCGCGGCGCGCAGCGTCTGGTTGCTCCAGGTCGGCCGGTTGCCGGCATAGAACAGCCCGTCGGGGTGGCTCTGCTGGCCGTGCGTCACGGCGAACTGCCAGTGCGCCGGCCCGCGCGCGGCAACGAACTCGACGATCGCAGCCTGGTTCTGCGCGGTCCACGGCCACTGCGCAGGCAGCAGCAGCGGGTGCACCTCGTCGTAGTCCGGGTCGGGCGCCGGGGCGCCCGGTTCCGCCGCGAACGCGCGGTAGTTGCGGTTCAGATCGACGTTGTCCTCATTGACGCGCCGCTGCCACGAGAACCCCCACGGATTGAGCGCGTGCAGCAGGATGACCCGCACCCCGAGCGCCGCCGTGCGCCGTATCAGGTTCGCCTCATGCAGCAGCGCGTGCTGGATTCCCGAGCCGCAGTAGCCCTCGACGCCGTGGGTGCCCGACTGCAGCATCAGCACGTCCTTTGCGCCCGCGGGGCCGAACAGCGCCAGGTCGACCGCGAGTTCCTCGCCGTCGATGCCGCGCTCGCGCGGGTGGACGTGGTGCTCGAGCTGCGCGCCGCACGCGCGGGCGGCCGCCACGAAGCGCTCGCGCGCCTGCGCGTAGCTGGCCGGGAAATGAGGGTCGGGTCGGATCACGTCACGGCCTTTCGGGTCAGGAACTGGGGCCGGTTCCACTCGCTGCCGTCCATGATCGCGCGCAGCGTGCGCACCGCGTCGAACACGTCGACGAACCGGACGTACAGCGGCGCGAAGCCGAAGCGCAGGATGTCGGGCGCGCGGAAGTCGCCGA
>CAYGZN010000431.1:0-3026 GCA_964354355.1 uncultured Burkholderiaceae bacterium
CGAACGGCATCGAGCCGGCGTTCTCGTGGACCTACACGCGCATGAAGCGCATGCCCGACGGCACGCGCAAGGCGTTTCGAGTGTTCGACCACGCGTTCCGGCGCTGGCGCGCGATGCAGCCCGACCCCGATGCGTTCGACGCGGCGCTCGAGACGGGCGCCACGCAGCTGCCCGAGGCCTTCGTGTCGGCGCTGGACATGTCGGCCGAGGATCACCTGAAGATGGTCGCGGCCGTCGCGCCCTTCATCGACGCGGCGATCTCCAAGACGGTCAACGTCCCGCGTGACACGCCGATCGAGCAGACGGCGTCGCTGTATGAGCAGGCCTGGGCGCTGGGCCTCAAGGGCATCACCATCTATCGGCCCAACGACATCACGGGCTCGGTGCTGTCGGTCGAGCCGGCCGCCGCCGGCGTCCTGAAGCTGGCTCCGGACGACCTGCAGCAGAACGACGCCGACCGGCGCATCGTGCTCAAGGACATTCCTGCCCCCGCGCTCGAGTCGCTGCGCTGGCCCGACCGGCCGGATCTGCCCGGCGGCAATCCGTCGTGGACCCACCTGGTCAACCACCCGGCCGGCGACTTCGCGGTGGTCGTCGGCCACGTGGAGGTTCCCGTCGCGGCGATCGAGGCGCCCGGCGCCCAGCCCGGGGTGCGCTGCCACCCGTTCGAGGTATGGGTCGCCGGCAACGAGCAGCCGCGCGGGCTGGCCGCGATCGCCAAGACGCTGTCGATGGACATGCGCTGCAACGATCCGGCCTGGCTGCGCAAGAAGCTCGACTCGCTGGCCGCCACCGCCGGGTCGGACGGCTTCGAGCTGAACCTGCCCGACGGGCGCACCGAGGCGATGCCCTCGATGGTGGCGGGCTTGGCGCGCATCGTGCGGCACCGCTGCGCGGCGCTCGGGTTCTTCGACGCCGAGCCGGCGCACACACCGATGATCGACGCGCTGATCTCGCACAAGGAACCCAAGACCGGCACCGACGGCACGATGTCCTGGTCGGTCGACGTCTCCAACCCCGCGACCGGCGACGACATCCACATGATCGTCAAGGAACTGTCGCTGCCCGACGGGCGCCGGCGGCCGTACTCGGTGTGGCTGGCCGGCGCCTACCCGCGCGCGTTCGACGGACTGACCAAGCTGCTGTCGATCGACATGCGCATCGTCGATCCCGCATGGATCGGCCGCAAGCTCGAGAAGCTGCTCGACTTCGCCGAGCCGCGTGGCGACTTCTGGGCGCCGGTGCCGGGCTCCAGCCGCAGCCAGGTATGGCCGTCGACCATCGCGTACCTGGCACGGCTGATCCTGCACCGCTACCAGATGCTGGGCATCCTGGACGCCGACGCGCAGCCGACCGAGCCGATGCGCGCTTTTGCGCAGCCGGCCCGCCCGGGCCATCCGGCGGACGCAGCGGGTGCAGCCACGCCGGCTGCCCGGCGCATGCCGGTGCGCACCGGCCGCGAATGCCCCGAATGCCGCAACCTGACGCTGGCGCGCATCGACGGCTGCGACCAGTGCGGCAGTTGCGGCTACGTCGGCACCTGCGGCTGACGGCGCGGCGCCTGGCGGGTCCACTCGATGACGCGGTTCCGGTTCCTTCCCGTCTGCCTGGTGTTTGGCCTGCTGTTTGCCGTCTGGAGTCCGGTCATGGCCATCGAGGAGCCCCCCTACAGCGTGGTCCGCGCATCCGACGCGTACGAGGTGCGCCGCTACGAGCCCTACGTCGTCGCCGAGGCCGTTGTCGACGCGGCCCCCGAGGACGCCGGGAACCAGGGGTTTCGCATCCTGGCCGGTTACATCTTCGGGCAGAACAAGGGGGCCCGAAAGATCGAGATGACCGCTCCCGTCGCCCAGACACCCGTGAAGATCGCCATGACGGCGCCGGTGTCGCAGCGGCCCAGTGCCGCCGGCTACGTGATCCAGTTCGCGATGCCCCGCGAGTGGACGCTGCAGACGCTGCCGGAGCCGGACGATCCGCGGATCACGCTTCGCGAGATGCCGGCCAGGACCGTGGCCGTCACGACCTACTCGGGAACCTGGTCGCAGGCCCGCTACGACGAGCACCTGAAGAAACTGACCGACGCGCTGCAGCGGGACGGCCTGAAGACGCGCGGCGAGCCCATGTGGGCCCGCTACGACCCGCCGTGGAAGCCGTGGTTCCTGCGTCGCAACGAGATCTGGATCGAACTCGACTGAGCGCTTCGACCCGCGGGCGCATCACCGCGTCGGCGCGGGCAACCGGGACAGGTAGTCCGCCAGGGCCTGCAGGTCGGCCGGCGGATGGCTCTTGAGCAGACTGGCCATCACGGGGTTGGAGTTGCCCCGCCCGCCGTCGCGGATCAGCGTCAGCTCGCGCAGCAGGTACGTGTAGTGCTGCGAAGCCAGCATCGGAATGAACGCTTCCCCACGGCCTTCGCCGGCCGCACCGTGGCACGCGGCGCAGTCCCGGTCGAACAGTTCCTTGCCGCGCGCCACCGTGTCGCCGGGCCCCTTGGCGATGTCGCCCGCGACCGGCAGGCCCTGCAGGTAGGCGGCGATGTCGGCAATGGCCTGCAAGCTCAGCGCGGGTTCGGCGACCACGGGCTTCATCGCGGGGTTGTTGCGCAGGCCGCTGCGGATGTCGAGGACCTGCTTGACGATCACCGGCGCGTGCTGCGCGGACAGCCGCGGCGTGTTGATGTTGGCCCGCCCCGAGGCGTCCCGCCGGTGGCAGGTGCCGCACTCCTGGTCGTCGTAGGCGGCCTGACCCCGCCGCGCATCGCCCTTGGTCTCGAGCGCGGCCTTCATGGCCGCGTCAGCGTCGGCGGGCGAGGCCGACTGGGCGAAAGCCGCAAGCGGCAAGGCCACCAGCGCGGCGGCAGAAAGACGGCGCAACGACTTCATCGACCCTTCCCCTGGGCAGCGGCACCCACGCGATACTCTAGCAGCCGCGGTACCATCTGCGTCCCGCCGTCTCGTGCCCAGGCCCCGTGACCCGTCGCTTCCACTCGATTGCCGTGGTCGGCGCAGGCGCCGTCGGCAGCTTCT
>CAYGZN010000432.1:0-3013 GCA_964354355.1 uncultured Burkholderiaceae bacterium
GGCGATACGGTCGGCGATGTGGGCGGCGCTGGCGTCGCCTCCGGCGCCAGCGGCTCGGACCGGCGGTCGGGTCCGGACGCCTTGCGTCCGTGCGCGACCCTCGTTCCCGGCATGCAGGCGGTGGTGTCGCACGCCGCACAGGCCACGGGCCACTCGGCCCGCCTGTCGATCTCGGGGGCGCAGGCTCACGCGAGCGCTGCGACCCTCGCCATGCTGAGCGGGCCGCTGATGCACCTGCTGCGCAATGCCGTCGATCACGGCATCGAGCCGCCGGTGGATCGCGCGCGGGCCGGAAAGCTCCCGGTCGGCACCGTGCAGGTCGTCTTCGAGCGCCACGGCGACGCGCTGCGCGTCGAGGTCGGCGACGACGGTCGCGGCTTCGACCTCGCGGCGATCGCCGCGCGAGCCGGCCACCCGCCCGTGGACGATCCGCAGGCGTTGCTCGAGCGGCTCCTCGAGCGGGGCTTTTCGACCCGCGCGCGCGCCGACCGGCTCTCGGGGCGTGGCGTCGGGCTCGATGCGGTGGCGCACGCGGTGTCCGAAGCCGGCGGACGTCTCGAACTCGTTCATCTCCCGGGCAGCGGCGCGCGCTTCTTCATCGAGATCCCGGCTCGGCTTGCCAGCACTGCGGCCAGGGGCTAGCATCCGGCGAAAGAACGGGAGGCGCGATGCAGGTCAGCGAGATTCTGAAGGTCAAGGGGACCACGCTCTTCACCGTGTCGCCGCAGGACATGCTCTCCGATGCCGTCATCGTGATGGCCGAGCACGACATCGGCTCTCTGGTCGTGATGGAGCGCGGTCGACTCGCCGGGATGCTCACGTTCCGGGAGGTCATCCGGGTGCTCGCCAGGCGGCAGCAGGAGCATCGGACCGGTCCCACGCCGCCGGTCGCCGAGATCATCGTGCGCGACGTGATGAACCCGCGGCCGTCGGTCGTGCAGCCCCAGATGGAAGTCAACGAGCTGCGACGCGTGATGCTCGAGGCCCACGAGCGCTATCTTCCGGTCATGGACGGCGAACTGCTGCTCGGCGTGATCTCGTTTCACGACGTGGCCCGGGCCGTTCTCGAGGAGCAGGGCTTCGAGAACCGGATGCTCAAGGCGTACATTCGCGACTGGCCCGCCGACGGCTAGGCGGTCGTGGCCCCGGTCGTTGCTAGAATCGGGGCATGCGCATCCTGATCAGCAACGACGACGGCTATTTCGCCCCCGGCATTGCCGCGCTCGCCGAAGCGCTGTCGGACCTGGCGAACATCACCGTGGTGGCCCCGGAGCGGGACCGCTCGGGAGCCTCGAATTCGCTGACGCTCGACCGGCCGCTGGCGGTGCGCAAGGCGGCCAATGGTTACCTGTACATCAACGGCACGCCGACGGACTGCGTGCACGTCGCGGTCACGGGGATGCTCGAACATCGACCGGACCTGGTGGTGTCTGGCATCAACGACGGTGCCAACATGGGCGACGACACGATCTACTCGGGCACGGTGGCGGCGGCGATGGAAGGGTTCCTGCTCGGCATCCCGGCGATCGCCTTCTCGCTGGTGCAAAAGGGGCATGGGCACCTGGACAGCGCCGCGCGCGTGGCGCGCGACGTCGTGCAGCGGTACATCACCCGCGCGCTGACCGATCCACGGGCGCCGGGCGGCCCGGTGCTGCTCAACGTGAACATTCCGAACCGGCCCTATGCTCAGCTCCAGGGCCTGACGTGCACGCGCCTGGGAAAGCGGCACCACGCCGAGCAGGTGATCAAGGCGCGCAACCCGCGCGGGGAGACCGTCTACTGGATCGGCCCGGCCGGCAGTGCGAAGGAGGCGGGTCCGGGCACCGATTTCCACGCGGTCGAGCACGGACAGGTCTCGGTCACGCCACTGCACATCGACCTCACCGCCACGGACCTCGTCGACGCGACGCGCTCCTGGCTGGCCGCGTGAGCCTGGCGGCGGGGCACGGGCTGACGTCGGAGCCCGCGCGCCGGGCGATGGTGCAGGCCTTGCGCGCGCAGGGCGTGCGCAACGCAGCGGTCCTGGGCGCAATGGGCACGGTTGCACGCCACGCATTCATCGAGCAGGGCCTGGCGAGCCGCGCCTACGAGGACGTGGCGCTGCCGATCGGCCACGGACAGACGATCTCGCGGCCCTCGACCGTTGCCAGGATGATCGAACTGCTGGCGGCGGGGCGCACCGGCGAGTGGCTGCGCGGCGCGAAGGTCCTCGAGGTCGGCACGGGGTGCGGCTATCAGGCGGCGGTGCTGGCGCACGTGTTCGGCGAGGTGGTCTCGATCGAGCGACTGCGATGGCTGCACGAGGCGGCCCGCACCCACGTGCGCCCGCTGCGCCTGCCGAACCTGCGGCTGGTCTTCGGCGACGGCCACGTGGGCGTGCCGGCGGCCGCGCCGTACGATGCGATCATCGTCGCGGCCGCCGGCGATCACATCCCCGATGAACTCCTCGCCCAGATGAAGGTCGGCGGCCGACTGGTGGCCCCGGTGTCGCAGCCGGACCGCAGCGAGCAGGCGCTGCACCAGGTCGACCGGCAGGGCGAGCGCGACTGGGCGCTGACGGTGCTCGACGCGGTACGATTCGTTCCACTGCGCCGCGGCACCCGCTGACGCCGCGCCTTTCACCGAACGCAGCCGACGATGAAATCGCACCTCACCGATTCACCACGTTGCCGTGGCCTGTGGCCGTTGCTCGCCGTGGCCGCGCTGGCCGCCGGATGCGCGGCGTCGGCCCCGGCGCCGATCGTCACGCGCACCACGCCCTCGGCGGCCGCGCCCCCATCGCGATCGGGCGATGCCGCGCGGCCACCGGCCGGGACGGGTGCGACGGCGGGACAGCCTCCGGCCGCGTCGGCGCAGCCCTCGGCACCGCCGCCTGCGGCTCCCGACGCGTCGGCCGTGCAGACCGCGCCGGTGCGCAGCGGATCCGTGGAGTCGCGCACACCCGCGCCGGGCGCCGCGGCCCCGGCGCCTGCGCCCGCCGTTCCCGGCGCGACCGCACCCGGTGCCGCTGCCT
>CAYGZN010000433.1:0-3001 GCA_964354355.1 uncultured Burkholderiaceae bacterium
GAGATCGACGGCGAGCGCTACTGGGACGGTGGCATCGTGTCCAACACGCCGCTCAACTACGTGGTGGACGACCGACCGCTGACCACCGCCCTCATCGTGACGGTGGACCTGTTCAAGGCGACGGGCGAGTGGCCGACCAATCTCGACGAGACCATGGAGCGGCAGAAGGACATCCAGTACGCCAGCAAGCAGCGCTTCGCCACCGAGCGGATCAGGGAGATCGGCGAACTCAGGGAAGCGTTGGCGCACCTGCTGGCGAAGCTGCCGAGCAACCTGAAGTCCGACCCCGACGCGCGAAAACTTGCCACCATCTGCGACGGCCGGCAGTGGACGATTGCGCGCCTGACCAACAAGCGCCTGGCACACGTCTCGAACTCGAAAGATTACGAGTTCTCGCGCGCGACAGTGCTAGACCACTGGGCCGCCGGGCTCGACGACGTTCGCCTTTCGGTTGCCGGGCGCGACTGGGTCACGCCGACCCTCGAGGGTGCGGGCTTGCGGTTATACGACCTGCCCGCCTGAGCATCGCTGCAACCTGCAAGGCCAACCATGAATGAAGACGAAGTCAGAGAGCGGGCCTTCGCGATGCCGCTCACCAGCCCCGCGTATCCGCGCGGGCCGTACCGGTTCTACAACCGCGAATTCTTCATCGTCAACTACCGGACCGATCCGGACGCGCTGCGGGCGGTGATCCCCGCGCCGCTGGCGTTCACCGAGCCGATCGTCAAGTACGAATTCATCCGCATGCCCGACTCGACGGGCTTCGGCGACTACACCGAAAGCGGGCAGGTGATCCCGGTCAGCTTCCGCGGCGAACGGGGCAACTACGTTCACGCGATGTACCTGGACTGCGACCCGCCGATCGCCGGCGGGCGCGAGCTGTGGGGCTTCCCGAAGAAGCTGGCTTCGCCGGTGCTCAAGGTCGAGAAGGACACTCTGGGCGGCGTGCTGCGGTTCGGACAAGTGCCGGTCGCCGTGGCCACGATGGGGTACAAGCACCGGGCGCTGCCGATCGACGAGATCCGCGCGTCGCTCGAGGCGCCGGGCTACCTGCTGAAGATCATTCCGCACGTGGACGGCACGCCGCGCATCTGCGAAATCGTGCGCTACCAGTGCGCGGATGTCGTCGTCCACGGCGCGTGGAGCGGTCCGGCCGCGCTGGAGCTGTTCCACCATGCGCTCGCGCCGGTCGCTGCGCTGCCCGTGCTGGAAGTGCTTTCTGCATCCCACATCGTGTCGGACCTGACCCTGAACTTGGGCACCGTCGTTCACGACTACCTCGCACCCGAAAGGAAGAAGCCATGAAACTCGACGGCAAAGTCGCCATCGTCACCGGTGCCGCCAGCGGCATCGGCAAGAGTATCGCCATGCGCTTTGCCGGCGAAGGTGCGAAGGTCGCCATCGCCGACCTAAAGCTGGAGGCTGCGCAGGCGGCGGCGCAGGAGATCCGCGCGGCGGGAGGCGTCGCGATGGGCGTGGCCATGGACGTGAGTGACGAGCAGGCGGTCGACGACGGGGTTGCCGCGGTGGTGGCGACGTTCGGTGGCGTCGACATCCTGATCAGCAACGCGGGCATCCAGATCGTTCACCCGATCGAGGCGTTCCCCTTCGCCGAGTGGAAGAAGATGCTGGCGATCCACCTGGACGGTGCCTTCCTGACCACGAAGGCCTGCCTGCCGCACATGTACAAGTCGGGCCGGGGCGGCAGCGTGATCTACATGGGTTCGGTGCACTCGAAGGAAGCCTCGCTGCTGAAGGCTCCCTACGTCACGGCCAAGCACGGGCTGATCGGCCTGGCCAAGGTCGTGGCCAAGGAAGGGGCCCAGCACGGCGTGCGCGCCAACGTCGTGTGCCCCGGATTCGTGCGCACCCCGCTCGTGGACAAGCAGATTCCCGAGCAGGCCAAGGCCCTGGGGATCTCCGAAGAGGAGGTCATCCGCAACGTGATGCTCAAGGAGACGGTGGACGGTGAGTTCACCACGGTCGAGGACGTGGCCGAGGCCACGCTGTTCTGCGCCGCGTTTCCTTCCAACGCGATGACCGGCCAGTCCTTCATCGTCAGCCACGGCTGGTTCATGCAATAGGCGCGCGCATGCGTGGTCATCGCGGGCCGGGGTCGTCTCCCTCTTTGAACTGGAAGAAACCATGAAAGTCATCATCGTAGGCGGTGTGGCCGGTGGCGCTTCGTGCGCCGCGCGCCTGCGCAGGCTGGACGAGAACGCCGAGATCCTGATGGTGGAACGCGGGCCGTATGTCTCGTACGCGAACTGCGGGCTGCCGTACCACGTCGGCGGCGTGATCGAAGAGGAATCGAGCCTGCTGGTGGCGGACGAGAACACCTTCCGCTCGCAGTTCGCCATTGACGTGAGAACGAACTGCGAGTGCGTCGGCATCTCGCCCGACCGCAAGACCGTCGATCTGCGCGATGTCGCCACCGGCACGGTGAAGACCGAGTCCTACGACAAGCTGGTGCTGTCGCCCGGGGCCGAATCGATCCGGCCGCCGCTACCCGGAATCGACCTGCCCGGCATCTTTCCGGTGCGCACCGTGCCCGACGCGAGGGCGATCCGGCAGTGGATCGAGCGCGGTTCGGTGTTTCTGTCAGGCATGCACCGCTACTCGGGGTTCCAGACGGTGCGGCCCAAGACCCGCGCGGTCGTCATCGGCGGCGGCTTCATCGGCCTGGAGACGGCCGAGAACCTCATCCACCGTGGTTTCGAGGTGACCCTGGTCGAGATGGGCGGCCAGATCCTGGGGCCGATCGACCCCGAGATGGCGCGCATTGCCGAAGGCTACCTCGAGCGCCATGGGCTGCGCCTGGCGATGAACGACGGGGTGGCCGGCTTCGAGCAGGGCGAGCACGGGTCGCTGAAGGTGCTCACGAAGTCGGGCAAGGTGTATCCGGCCGACGTCGTGATCCTCGCCATCGGCGTGCGCCCGGAGACCGCGCTGGCGAAGATGGGCGGCCTGGAGATCGGCAAGCGTGGCGGCATTCGGGTCG
>CAYGZN010000434.1:0-2999 GCA_964354355.1 uncultured Burkholderiaceae bacterium
CGGCCGCGGCGCCACCGGGGTTGTGGCAGGCCGTGCAGACCGCGTTGCCCGGGGCCTTGAGCTTCGCCGTGTGGGCATCGTGGCAGTCGGTGCAGCGCAGTCCCTTCTGCGACATGCGGCTCTGCAGCCAGGAGCCGTGGATGAACACCTCGTCGCGCTGCTGCCCGTCGGCGAAGTACTCCGGCCCGCCCAGCGGCACCGGCAGGTAGTGATCGAGCAGGCGCGCGTCGAACTGGTAGTCAGCGGTCAGCGTCGAGCGCAGCGAATGGCACTGCGCGCAGTTCTCCACCTGGGTCCGCGAGCTGGCGCGAAGATCGACGACCAGACCCTTGTCGAGGGCCGAAACCGCCGCGGGCCCGGCCGTGCGTGCGGCGTCGCGCGCCCAGGCCAGGTGGCGCGAGGCCGGCCCGTGGCAGGCCTGGCAGCCCACGTCGATCTGGTGGTACTGCGTCGCGTACGTGCCGGTCGCGGCGTCGTAGCGCTTGCGCACGGCCGTCGAGTGGCACGACGCGCACATCGTGTTCCAGTTCTGCGAGGTCTTCGTCCAGTGCAGCACGTCGGTGTGGTCGATCCGCTCGTTCGGGTACAGGTGGAACCAGCGCCGGGCCTTCGTGTCCCAGGCGATCGACAGCGCCTGCAGCCGTCCGCCCGGCAGCTCGACCAGGTACTGCTGCAGCGGCTCCACGCCGAAGGTGAACTTGACCTCGAATTCGGCGGACTTGCCGTCGGGCCCGTCGGTCGCGACGACGTAGCGGCCGTCCCGCGTCGTGAAGCGCGTCGTCACCGGGCCGCGCCGAATGCTCGCATTCGCGAAGTTGCCGAGCACCGTGTCGGCGCGCGCCGGCTGCATCGCCCGGTCGTGCTGCGACCCCGTCCACGCGGCGACCTGCGCGGCGTGGCACTCGGCGCAGCTGCGCTCCTCGACGAAGTCGGCGGGCGTCGTCGCGTTCGGGCCCGAAAGCGCCGTGGGCGCCGTGGGCGCCGTGGGCGCCGCCGCGGGCGCGCCACCGGCTGCGGTCGCCGCTCCGGTCGTCCCCGGGGCGGCGGCCGTCGGCGCATCGGCAGGCGTGGACGTGCCGGTGAAGTGCATCCACAGGCCCAAGCCGATCAGCACGCAGGCGGCGAGGCCCGCCGCGACCGCGGCGACGCGATGTGACCGCGCTCGGGCCGGCCGTTGCCGCTCGGTGGGGGCCCCGGCTGCCGGGCGACCGGCCGCGTGTCCGGCTGGGCGCCGGCCCGCGCGGCCCGGGGGATTCGACGGGGTCCTGGTCATGGCGTCGGCGAACAGCGCCGGGGCTCAGGCCCCGGGTTCGGTCGGCATGGCCTCGCGCAGCCGCTGTGCCAGCGCCTGCAGGTCCGCCAGCGGCGGGTTCTTGCGCGGCCACTCGAGCTCGACACCGTCGTTGTCGTGGCGCGGCAGCACGTGCAGGTGGAAGTGCGGCACGGTCTGCCAGCCGGCCGGCCGGTTGGCCTGCAGCACCGTGATGCCGGCGGGCGCGAACACCGCCTGCACGCGACGGGCGATCCGGGCGGCCGCGCGAAACACCGCGCCGGCCAGTTCGTCGTCCAGGTCCAGGATCGTCTCGAGCTGCCGTTTGGTGGCGACGATCACGTGGCCCGGATTGACCTGGCCGGCGTCCATGAAGGCGATCACGTGCTCGTCCTCGTCGACGATCGCGGCCGGGATCTCGCGGTTGACGATGCGCGTAAAGACGCTGGGCGGTGTCGCTGCGGTCACGGTGCGGAGCCTCTACTCGCTGGCGGACTGGCCGGCGGCGTGCGCACGCAGCGCCGCGGCGTCCAGGATGCGGATGCGCTCGCGGCCGAGCTGGATCCAGCCGCTCTGCTCGAAACGCTTGAGCAGTCGCGACACGATCTCGCGCACCGTGCCGATCTCCTCGGCCAGCTGCTGGTGCGTCGTCGACAGCTCGCGGCCGTGGCCGAGCAGCGCGCGCGCCAGGCGCTGGTCCATCCGCTGGAAGGCGACCGCCTCGGCCAGCAGCATCAGGTCGTTGAGCCGCTCGCCGAACAGCCCGAACACGAAGCGGCGGAACTCGGGCTCGGCCATCCAGCGCAGGAATGCCTCGGGCGGCGCGTTCCACAGCCGGGTCTCGCTCGCGGCGACGGCGTGTGCCGTCTGCTCGCGCATCGAGAACACGCAGCTGGTCGACAGCAGGCAGACCTCGCCGGGGTCGACGCGGGACAGGCTCGGATAGCGGTCCAGCAGCGCGTCGTGCAGCGAGTCCGCGTGCGCCGCCTCGCTCACCCGCCGGCCTCGAAGAACCGGGTCGCAACGGCCAGCGCGGTGTCGATGTCGTCGCCCGAGACGTCCAGGTGCGTGACCCAGCGCTGCACCAGCCCGCTGCCGTAGGGCCCGCTGCTGCCGATCGGCGTCACGCCGTGGGCCGCCAGGTGGGCGGTGAACGGCTGGGCGATCGATTCGTCGACGCGCACGAACACGATGTTGGTCTGCGGCATCTCGACGTGCAGGCCGCCGTGGGCGGCGCCCAGCTGCGCCAGGCC
This sequence comes from uncultured Burkholderiaceae bacterium, assembly GCA_964354355.1. Taxonomy (GTDB): domain Bacteria; phylum Pseudomonadota; class Gammaproteobacteria; order Burkholderiales; family Burkholderiaceae_E; genus CAYGZN01. The sequence goes on from CAYGZN010000434.1 coordinate 2,524, forward strand.
CTGCGCGAGCCGCTGCGCGTGCAGGTGGTCGAGCGCCAGCCGCTCGACGTGGTGCTCCAGCGCGTGCAGCCCGGCGGCGGCCAGGATGCCGGCCTGGCGCATGCCGCCGCCCAGCATCTTGCGGTGGCGGCGCGCGCGCGCGATGAACTCGCGCGAGCCCAGCACCAGCGAGCCGACCGGCGCGCCCAGCCCCTTGGACAGGCAGACCGACGCGCTGTCGAACTGCGCGCAGATCTCGCGCGCGACCACCCGCGGGTCGGTCGCGATGCCCGCGTCGGCGTCCTGCCCGGCCTTGCGGCGCCGCGCGATCTCGACCGCCGCGTTGAACAGGCGCGCGCCGTCGAGGTGGGTCGCCAGCCCGCGGCGCGTCGCCAGGTCGCGCACCGCGCGCAGGTAGTGCAGCGGCAGCACCTTGCCGGCCGTGGTGTTCTCCATGCACACCAGACGCGTGCGGGCGAAGTGCGGGTCGTCGGGCT
>CAYGZN010000435.1:0-2997 GCA_964354355.1 uncultured Burkholderiaceae bacterium
GTGCTGGTGCGGGCCAACCTGCGCCGAAGGAGCCGCCACCGTGCCCGCACGTGAGTCGACCCGCTACACGGTGCTGTTCGCGACGGCCGTCAGCGTCGTGTGCGCGCTGCTGGTGTCGGTGGCCGCCGTGGGTCTGCGCGACCGGCAGGAGGCCAACGCGCAGCTGTACCAGCGCAAGAACGTGCTGCTGGCAGCCGGCCTCCTCGAGCCCGACCAGGCCGTGTCGGCGTCCGAGGTGCAGGCGCTCTTCGAGCGCAGGATCAAGGTGCGCGCGGTCGACCTCAGGACCGGCCAGCTGGTGCCCCAAGACCGGTTCGACGCCGCGACCTACGACCAGCGCCGCGCCCGCAACGACCCGGCGCAATCGCGCGCCGCGCCCGCCAACGACGCACGCGTCGCCCGCGTGCCGAATTTCGGCACCGTCTACCAGGTGACCGCCGCCGACGGCTCGGTCGAGCAGCTGGTGCTGCCGATCGAGGGCATGGGCATGTGGGGCACGCTGTACGGGTTCCTGGCGCTGGACCGGGACGGCAACAGCGTTCGCGGCCTGACCTTCTACGAGCAGAAGGAGACCCCCGGGCTGGGCGGCGAGATCGCCAACCCGAAGTGGCAGGCGCTGTGGGTCGGGCGCCGCGCCTACGACGCGAACGGGTCGCCGCAGCTCGCGGTGATCAAGGGCCAGGCGGGCCCCCCGGACAAGGACCCGCACCGGGTCGACGGCCTGTCGGGCGCCACCATCACCAGCAATGGCGTCAGCCACGTGGTGCGCTTCTGGCTGTCTGCCGACGGCTACGGGCCCTACCTGAAGACGCTGCGCAGCGGAGCCTCGTCATGAGCGCCATTCCCTCCGTCCTCGGCAAGCGCGAGAAGACCGCGCTGTTCTCGCCGATCCTGGACGTCAACCCGATCGCCGTGCAGGTGCTGGGCATCTGCTCGGCGCTCGCCGTCACCACGCGGATGGACAAGGCGCTGGTGATGGGCATCGGCGTGACGCTGGTGACCGCACTGGCCAACCTGGCGGTCAGCCTGGTGCGCAACCACACGCCCAACAGCATCCGGATCATCGTGCAGCTGGCGATCATCGCGTCGCTGGTGATCGTGGTCGACCAGGTGCTCAAGGCCTTCCTGTACGAGCTGTCGCTGGAACTGTCGGTGTTCGTGGGACTGATCATCACCAACTGCATCGTGATGGGCCGGGCCGAGGGCTTCGCGATGCAGAACCCGCCGTGGCTGTCGTTCCTGGACGGCATCGGCAACGGGCTGGGCTATGCGCTGATCCTGTTGCTGGTCGGCTTCGTGCGCGAGCTGACCGGCGCCGGCACCGTGTTCGGCCGCGTGGTGCTGCCGCTGACCAAGGACGGCGGCTGGTACGAGCCCAATGGCCTGATGCTGCTGGCGCCCTCGGGGCTGTTCCTGATCGCGCTGCTGATCTGGGCGCTGCGCACCTGGAAGCCCGAGCTGCAGGAGCAGGACTGACATGAGCCACCACGCTCGATCGGCCTGCAAATCCCGCGACCAGCGAGGGTGGTCTGGCTGGGGCGCATTGCGAAATGTCAACGTCCGCGATCGGCACTTCGGCAAGGGCCCGAGCGCGATGCAGCGCCGGGGCTCCGCGCGCTGGCCCTTCGCTGCGCTACGGGTGCCCTGCGATGCTCGGGCTGCCGGCCCCGTCGCGGAACTCGCTACGTTCGCTGCGCTCACGGCGCTCAGACAGCCGCGACGAGTCAGATCACGATGCGCGCTGCGCGCGCGGCCGCCAGCCCTGTGCTTCTCGGCTGCGCACAGTCGCCCCGGCGCCGCACCACCCTCGGGCCTGCACGCCGTGTTGGCCTGCCACGAGTCGAATAACGCCGCCGGTGGCTCGCGGCAGGCGGTACCCGGCAGGGGCGACTTGTGGGGCGATGAGAAGCGCAGGCCCGGGGTCGGCGCGCGCAGCGCGCTTCGTCGACTGCCTCGCCGCAGTTGTTCGAGCGCAGTGAGCGAAGCGAACGCAGCGAGTTCTGCGGCGCGACCCTGGGCTGAGCATCGCAGTGCAGTCGGCGCAGCCGACCGCCCCAGCATGAGCCCCTGCCGGGTACCGCCTGGCGCCAGCCATCGGCCCTCGCACTTCGTGTCTGGCAGGCCGCACCAGGGGCGACGGAGCTGCTGACATGGAGCACTACCTCAACATCGCGATCCGCTCGATCTTCCTCGAGAACATGGCGCTCGCCTTCTTCCTGGGCATGTGCTCGTTCCTGGCGTGCTCGAAGAAGGTCGACACGGCGCTCGGCCTGGGCGTGGCCGTGGTGTTCGTGCAGGTGCTGACGGTGCCGCTGAACAACCTGATCCTGCACCACCTGCTGGCCGAGGGCGCGCTCGGGTGGCTGTCGCCGGCGCTGGCCCGGGTCGACCTGACCTTCCTCGCGTTCATCCTGTTCATCGGCACCGTCGCGGCGGCCACGCAGGTGGTCGAGATGGCGGTCGACCGGTTCCTGCCCAGGCTGTACGCGACGCTGGGCGTGTTCCTGCCGCTGATCGCCGTGAACTGCGTGATCCTGGGCGGGTCGCTGTTCATGCAGGAGCGCGACTACACGTTCGCCGAGAGCGTCGTGTTCGGGCTGGGCTCCGGGCTGGGCTTTGCGATCGCGATCGTGGCGATGGCGGCGATCCGCGAGAAGATGACCTATTCCGACGTGCCCGCCGGCCTGCGCGGGCTGGGCATCACGTTCGTGACGGCCGGCCTGATGGCGGTGGCCTTCATGATGTTCTCGGGCATCCAGCTCTGAGGCCGCGCAGATGAGCGAGATCCTTGCCGGCGTCGCGATGTTCACCGTCGTGGTGCTCGCGCTGGTGGCGCTGCTGCTGACCGCGCGGCGCCGGCTGGTGCCCTCGGGCGAGGTCACCGTCACGATCAACGACGACCCGGCCAAGGCATTCAAGGTGGCAGCCGGCGACACGCTGCTGGGCACGCTGGCCAGCCTGAAGATCTTCATCCCGTCGGCCTGCGGCGGCAAGGGC
>CAYGZN010000436.1:0-2996 GCA_964354355.1 uncultured Burkholderiaceae bacterium
GGCATCACGGTGCGTCCGCTGATCCTGATGGACGGCGGTCATGAAGTGAACGAGGTGTTCTTCGACGACGTCAAGGTGCCGCTCGAGAACCTGGTGCACGAGGAAGGCAAGGGCTGGACGGTGGCCAAGTACCTGCTGGGCCACGAGCGCCTGAACACCGGGCGCATCGGCGGTTCCAAGCGTGAGCTGGCGCGGCTCAAGGCGTTCGCCGCGAAGCAGTCCGACGGGGGCCGTCCGCTGATGGACGACCCGCGGTTTCGCGACAAGGTCACGCGCGTCGAGGTCGAGCTGATGGCGCTCGAGGTCACCAACCTGCGCTTCCTCGACGCGATGCGCGGCGGCCGTCCGCCCGGTGCCGAGGTGTCGATGCTGAAGATCCGCGGCACCGAGATCCAGCAGATGCTGACCGAGCTGATGATGCAGGCGGTCGGCCCGATGGCCGCGCCGTTCAGGCCGGTCGGCAAGCCCCTGGCCGGCGAGTTCGACGAGGCGGCCGCGAACCTCGCGCCGCGCTACGCCAATTACCGCAAGACGAGCATCTACGCCGGGTCCAACGAGATCCAGCGCAACATCATCGCCAAGGCGACACTGGGCCTGTGACATGAATTTCGACCTCAACGAAGAGCAGCGGCTGCTGTCCGAATCCGTCCAGCGCTACCTGGCGGACCAGTACGACTTCGAGAGCCGCAAGAAGATCCTCGCGTCCGAGGCGGGCGCCAGTGCGGCCGTCTGGAAGGGCATGGCCGAGATGGGGCTGATGGGCATCCCGTTCGCGGAATCCAGCGGCGGGTTCGGTGGTGGTGCCGTCGACCTGATGAGCGCGATGCAGGCGATCGGCGAGGCGCTGGTCGTCGAACCGTTCCTGGCGACGGTGCTGGCCGGCCGGCTGGTCGAGCGCGCGGGCAGCGCGGCGCAGCGCGGCGAGATCCTGCCCGGCGTGATCGACGGCAGCACGCGGCTGGCCTTTGCGCACACCGAGGACGGTGCACGCTACCGTCTGGCCCACGTCGGGGCCAGCGCCAAGCGCATGGCCGACGGCTGGCGCCTGGACGGACTGAAGCGCGTGGTCGACGGCGCACCGCATGCGGATCTGCTGGTCGTGTCGGCCCGCACCGCGGGCAAGCCTGGCGACGCGCAGGGCATTGGCCTGTTCCTGGTCGCGCGCGATGCGACCGGCGTCAAGATGAGCGCCTATCGCACCGTCGACAACCATCGCGCCGCGGACGTGCGCCTGGACGGCGTCACCGTGCGGGCCGACGCGCTGCTGGGCAGCGAGGGTGGGGCGTTGCCGGTGATCGAGGAGGCGGTCGACTTCGCCACCGCGCTGCTGTGCGCCGAGGCCGTCGGCGCGATCAGGTTTGCGAACGACACCACGCTCGAATACCTGAAGACGCGCAAGCAGTTCGGCGTGCCGATCGGGTCCTTCCAGGCGCTGCAGCACCGGATGGTCGAGATGTTCGTGACGGCCGAGCAGGCGCGCTCGATGAGCTACCTGGCCTGCTCCAAGGTCGACACCGCGTCCGATCCCGCCGAGCGCGGGCGAATCGTGTCGGCGGCCAAGATCAAGATCGCCGACGCGTGCCGGCAGGTGTCTCAGGAGGCGATCCAGCTGCACGGCGGAATGGGCATGACCGAGGAGCTGAAGGTGTCGCACACGTTCCGCAGGCTGACGATGATCGGCCAGCAGTTCGGCGACGCGGACCACCACCTTGACCGTTTCGCGTCGCTCGATCGCTGAAACGCAGCCGCCGCTGCTGGCGGTGCGGGTGGCGGCGCGGTGCGCGGCGCGGGTCGCGACACCGCTGGCGAGCGCACTTGCCGCGGGCCTGCTGGCCGTGGCGACTCCGGCCGGTGCGCAGGAAGTCACGCTGAAGGTTTCGCACCCGCTGCCGCCGCCGTCGACGGCGCACTCGAAGTTCCTGGTGCCTTGGACCCAGAAGGTCGAGGCCGAGTGTCCGGGCAGGGTGAAGTTCCAGATCCTGCCCGCGATGCAGCTGGGCGGCACGCCGGCGCAGCTCTACGACCAGGCCCGCGACGGTCTGGCCGACGTGATCTGGACCGTGCTCGGGTATACGCCCGGTCGCTTTCCGGCCACCGAGGTGTTCGAGCTGCCGTTCATGACCAAGACGGCGCAGGGCTCGTCGCGTGCGCTGTGGGAGTACGCGCGGACCAATGGCCTGTTCGATTCCGAGTTGAAGGACGTCCGGCCGCTCGCGCTGCACGTGCACGACGAGGGCCTGATCCACACCACCAGCCGCCAGGTCAGGACGCTGGCGGATTTCAAGGGGCTCAAGCTGCGCGGCCCCACCCGATTGACGACGCAGATGATCGCGGCGCTGGGCGCGACGCCGGTCGGCATGCCGGTCACGCAGGTCGGCGAGGCACTGTCCAAGGGCGTCGTCGACGGCGCGCTGCTGCCGTGGGAGATCGTGCCGGCCACCCGGGTGCACGAGCTCGTGAAGTTCCACACCGAGACCGATCCCAAGGCGCGCGCGCTGTACACCGCGACCTTCGTGTTCGCGATGAACCGCGCGAGCTACGACCGGTTGCCGCCGGACGTGAAGCGCTGCATCGACGCCAACAGCGGCGTCGAACTGTCGGCCTGGATCGGCAAGGTCTGGGACGACTCGTCGGCCGGCGCGCGCAAGCTGGCCGTGGACCGCGGCAACGTCTTCTACACCGTGCCCGAGAGCGAGCTTGCCGATTGGGACAAGGCTTCGGCGGGCGTGGTCGGGCAGTGGAGCAGGGAGGTCGCGGCCCGGGGCATGAACGCCGATGCGCTGCTCAGGAGCGCGAAGGAACTGATCGGCAAGTACGACGGCAAGTGACCGGATGCCGGATGCGGGTCACACGCGCGGCCAAGTCGCCCCGGTGGTCGGCTCACGCGGGTGGTCGAGTCCCGGGGCGGTGACGGGCGCCACGGCCGCGCCTCGCGGGCGCTGCCCGCGAGGCCAGCCCTGCGGGCTGGCGGCTCATCCTCGTGCGTCCGGGCCGGG
>CAYGZN010000437.1:0-2988 GCA_964354355.1 uncultured Burkholderiaceae bacterium
ATCACGTAGAACGCATGGAAGAAGCCCATGCGCCACGGCTGGCCGTCGGGCGTCTCGCCCGGCACGGCCACCAGTCCGACGACGGCGATCGAGTAGACCGCGATCAGCGTGATCAGCGGCGCGCGCAGCCGCCGCAGCACCAGGAACAGCACGTCGCCCATCGCCGCAGCCGGTTCGCGGGTCGCGGCGCTCAGCGGCTCTGGCGCAGCGTCTCGCCGATCAGCAGGATCACCGAGATCAGGTTGGCCAGCAGCGCGCCGCCGGCCAGCGACACGATCGTGGCGGTGCTGCCGGCGTCGAGCGCCGTCTTCTCGACGTAGACCACCCAGGTCCAGGCCAGCGCCGCGGCGATCAGCTGCAGGCAGGCCACCAGGCTGGTGGCCAGGTGAGTGGCGCCGATGTGCGTGCGGTCGCCGAACTTGAGCACCAGCGCGATCAAGTTCACGACGATCGCGAAGAACAGTTCGATCGGGTGGTGCAGCTCGGGCCGGTCGATGTCGCCGATGAAGAACCCGAAGTTCAGCGAGCAGGCCAGGATGATGAAGAAACCGAAGATGACCTTCTCGAGATTCATGGCGGGCGGCGGCCGTGGCGGGCGGCGTGGGTTCCGGGTCGAGGCATTATCGCCAAGAAGCACGGCGCCGGCCAGCGTGCGCCGGCCAGCGTGCGACGAGCAGGCGTGCGCCGGGCGTGCATACGTCGGGCAGGCCGCGCGCGCCTGTGCTTCAATGCGCCTATGTCGAGTCTGCAGAGCGTGTTCGGGCTGGCCGTGATGCTGGGGCTGGCGTGGGTGCTGTCCGAAGACCGGCGCGCCGTGCCCCGGCGACTGGTGGTGTCCGGGCTGGCGCTGGCCTTTGTGCTGGCCGCCGCTTTCCTGAAGATCCCGGCACTCGGGCAGGCTCTGGCGCGCCTGAACGGCCTGCTCGATGCGCTGCAGTCGGCGACCACGGCCGGCACCTCGTTCGTGTTCGGCTACCTGGGCGGTGCGCCGGTGCCGTTCGCAGCGACCGGCACCGGCACCAGCTTCGTGCTGGCGCTGCAGGCGCTGCCGCTGGTGCTGGTGGTGTCGGCGCTGTCGGCGCTGCTGTTCCACTGGCAGGTGCTGCCGATGGTGGTGCGGGCATTCGCGTGGTTGCTGCACAGGACCATGGGCCTGGGCGGCGCGGTCGGCGTGTCGGCGGCGGCCAACGTGTTCGTCGGCATGGTCGAGGCGCCGCTGGTCGTGCGGCCGTACCTGGCGCGGCTGTCGCGCGGCGAGCTGTTCATCGTGATGAACTGCGGCATGGCCACGATCGCCGGCACGGTGCTCGTGCTGTATGCGTCGATGCTGCAGCCGGTGCTGCCCGATGCGCTCGGTCACCTGCTGGTCGCCTCGATCGTCGCGACGCCCGTGGCGATCGTCGTGGCCGCGCTGATGGTGCCGCCCGTGAGGACCGACGACGCACAGGTCCGCTTCGAGCGCGAAGACGCGAGCGCGGTGGCAGCGATCATCCGCGGCACCTTCGACGGCCTGGGGCTGCTGCTGAACATCGTCGCGATGCTGGTCGTGGTGGTCGCGCTGGTCGCGCTTGCCAATCACCTGCTGGGCCTGTTGCCCGACGTCGGCGGCGCGTCGCTGACGCTGGAGCGGCTGTTCGGCTGGCTGTTCGCGCCGCTGGCGTGGCTGATCGGCATCCCCGGGTCCGAAGCGACACTGGCCGGCAGCCTGCTGGGCAAGAAGACCGTGCTCAACGAGTTCGTCGCCTACCTGGAGCTGGCGGGCACGCCGCGCGAGGCATTGTCGGACCGTTCGCGACTGCTGCTGTCCTACGCACTGTGCGGCTTCGCCAACTTCGGCAGCCTGGGCATCATGGTCGGCGGCCTGGCAGGGCTGCTGCCCGTCGAGCGCCGCGCCGAGCTCGCAGAGCTGGGTCTGAAGTCGGTGTGGGCCGGCCTGCTGGCGACCTGCGCGACCGCGGCAATCGTCGGCGTGCTGGCCTGATGGACCGCTTCAAGCAGATCGAGACCTTCGTCGCGGTGGCCACGCGAGGCAGCCTGTCGGCCGCCGCGCAGGCCGCGGGCATCGCCCCGGCGGTCGTCGGGCGGCGCATCGACGCGCTGGAGGCGCGCCTGGGCGTGAAGCTGCTGGTGCGAACGACGCGGCGCGTGACGCTGACCTTCGAGGGCAATGCATTCCTGGAGGACTGCCAGCGTGTCCTCAACGACTTCCACAACGCCGAGGCGTCGGTGTCGCTGGGCGGCGTCAAGGCCAGCGGCCACCTGCGCGTGACCGCGCCGGCCGGCTTCGGCCGGCGCCACGTCGCACCGCTGCTGCCCGCGTTCACCGCGCTGAACCCCGAGGTCTCGGTGTCGCTGGAGCTGTCGGACCGGCTGGCCGACGTTGTCAACGAAGGCATCGACGTCGCGATCCGCATCGGCCCGCTGGACGACTCGAACCTGGTCGGCGTCAGGCTGGCCGACAATCGCCGCGTGGTCGTGGCGAGCCCGCAATACCTCGCCCTGCACGGAACGCCCGAACACCCCGACGACCTGCAGCGCCACCACTGCCTGACCTTCGGCACCTATGGCAACCAGTCGCGCGGCTGGCTGTTCAGCCTGGACGGCGCCGTCCAGGCGGTGCGCGTGTCCGGGTCGCTGGAGTGCAACGACGGCGCCGTGCTGCACGAGTGGGCACTGAACGGATGCGGGCTGGCGTGGCGCTCGATGTGGGAAGTCGCAAGCGAGCTGGCGAGCGGCCGGCTGGTGACGGTGCTCGACGCCTACCGCTCGCCCGACAATGCGATCTCCGCGGTGTTCGCGCAGCGCCGGCACCTGCCGCTACGCGCGCGGATGTTCATCGACCACCTGAAGAACACGTTCGGCAATCCTGCGTACTGGAACGATGCTTCGCGCGAGAACGGGTGACGGGCAGTTCGACGAGGCGCCGACGCGCCGGATCAGGCCGCCTCGGCCTCGCGCGCGGCGCGTTTGCGCTCGTGTTCCTTCAGG
>CAYGZN010000438.1:0-2972 GCA_964354355.1 uncultured Burkholderiaceae bacterium
TGCGCTGGCCGCACCCGACGTCTACGACCACCTGCACCGGATCGGCGCGCGGTTGCGCGCCGGCATCGTGGCGGCCGGCGAGCGGCACGGCTACGCCGTGCAGGCGCCCGGCGAGGACGCCGTGTTCGGCGTGCGCTTCACGGCGAAGAAGCCGCTGCGCACGTGGATGGACCTGACGACCGCGGACAAGGACCTGGGCTGGCGCTGGGCGATGGAGCTGCTCGCGCGCGGGCTGCTGGTCAACCCCAACGAGAAGTTCTACGTGTCGATCGCGCACACCGACGCCGACATCGAACACACGCTGCAGGTCGTCGACGATGCGTTCGCGGCGATGAGAAAGGGCTGAGTCGAATCGGCCGTGCCTGTGACGGCCGCGCGAGAAGTGCCGCGACACGCGGTTCTGCTAACATCGCCGTGATGCTGCGCAGATCGGTCCGCCGACGTTTCGCCTGGCTTGCGCTGTTTGCGCTGCTGGTCGGATCGCTGCTGCCGTCGGTTGCGCATGTCGGGCTCGATACCGGCCGCCCCGGGGTGTGGCTGGCCGATGTGTGTTCGACCGACACGACGTCGTCCGCCCCGGGCTCGGGATCGGGCGATCAGGGGAACCACTGCCCGTACTGCTGCAGCGCCGGGTCGGCGCCGGTGCTCGCGGCCCCGTCGGCGCCCGTGCCTGCTGCCGTGGTGGGCGACGAGGCGCGGCCCGCGATCGTTCGCCAAACGCCTCGTCTGATCCTCACGGGGTTCGCTCCCCCGTCGCGCGCGCCACCTTTCGCCTCCTGAAACTGCGCTGACCACGCGCTGCCAGCGATGTCCGCTGGCGCGCCGATCACCCGTTCCAGGAGGCTGCCATGCCAAAGGCCATCCAGGTCATCGTCGCGTTGAACGTCGTTCTGACGGCGGCGCTCGGCTTTCTTGCATATTCGATAGGGGGCGGGTTCACGTCCGGCGTCTTTCCGCCGAACGAGGCCCGCACGCTGACGCTCACCGAACGGCTGCCCCGCCCGGACCCGTCGACGCGCGCCCGCGAGGGGGTGGCGTCGCAACCGTCACGCGTGCCTGACGAGTTCCAGCGCGCGGACCTGGTCCATCGCCCGTGGGAGACCCGCGTGGATACGGCCGCTGGGGTGTTGCGGTGACCCGCGTCACGTGGGCCGCCTCGATCCTGTGCGTTGCGGTGGCGCTCGGAGTGGCGGGCCCGCGACCGGCGCGGGCGCACGGGTTCAGCGCCGGCGATGTCCGCATCCAGCACCCGTACGCGACCCCGACCGTGAAGGGTGCAACGACCGGCGCCGCCTACGTGGGGACGCTGGAGAATGGCGGTCGTCAGCCCGATCGGCTGGTGCGCGTGGCCTCGCCGATCGCCGAGCGGGTCGAGATCCACACGACGTCGGTCGACGAGGCAGGCGTGATGCGGATGCGCGAGGTCGGCGAGATCCTGCTCGCGCCGCGCCAGGTCGTCAGGATGCGGCCCGGGCAGGGCGCTCACTTCATGCTGCTGGGACTGAAACAGCCGCTCGCGATCGGCGACCGCTTTCCGATGACGCTGGAGTTCGAGCGCGGCGGGAAGGTCGAGGTCAAGGTCTGGGTGCAGCAACCCAAGCCGGGGGCAGGCGGGCCCACCGAACACGGCCATTGAACACCGAACACTCACACTCACCCAAGGAGTCACCCATGTCGATTCGTCAACACCCCCGCGATCTCCGTCGGTCCAGCGGCGTCGCGCCTGCGCTGCTCGCGTCTTCCCTGCTCGCCTTGTCGGGCTGCGCTGGCCTGTCTGAACCGGCCCAGCAGACCGTTGCGCTGCGGTTCGTGGCCGAGGTCAACGGCCAGCCCTTCGAGTGCGGCAAGCGCTACGCCGGCATCGGCACGACCGGCTCCACGATCACTCCGAGCGACTTCCGAATGTACGTCAGCGCAGTCGCGCTGATCGACGCGCAGGGCAAGGCGGTGCCCCTGCGGTTGGAGCAGGACAAGGTGTGGCAGCTGGAAGACATTGCCTTGGTCGACTTCGAGAACGGCGTCGGACCCTGCCGCAACGGAACGACCGCGGTCAACACGCTGGTGCGCGGCGTCGTGCCGGCAGGCGAGTACCGGGGTGTGCGGTTCGCGCTGGGCGTGCCGTTTGCGCGCAACCACGGTGATCCGACGGTCGCCCCGTCGCCGCTGAACCTGACAGCGATGTTCTGGAACTGGCAGGGCGGCTACAAGTTCCTGAAATTCGACACCGGGTCGTCGGGGCAGCCCGCCACGAGCGCGCCGCCCGATCCGCGCGGAGGCGGGTCGGCCTCCGGGTTCTCGGTGCACGTGGGCAGCACCCAGTGCACATCCGCGGGGAACACGTCGCCGCCGAGCGCCTGCCAGAACCCCAATCGGCTGACCGTGCAGTTCGACCGGTTCGATTCCGCACGGCAGGTGGTCGTGGTCGACATCGGGCGCGTTCTGGCCCAGTCCAACGTGGACGTCAACGCGGCCGGCACGTCGCCAGGCTGCATGAGTTTCCTGAAGGACGCCGACTGCCCGCCGGTGATGCGCAATCTTGGCCTGCCTTACGAGGGGGCGCCGGCCGGTTCGCAGGTCCTGTTCTCGGTTCGCTGAGCGTGTCGGGCAAGTTGAACGGGGACCGCGGGGGGGCGTCGGGCATCGGCGGGTGGGCACGGGCCGCGGCAGCCTGCGCGGCATCCGCGCTCGCGGTCGTGCTGCTGGGCGGGCTCTCGAGCGCCTCGGGCTATCGTTGGAGGCTGCCTGCCTGGGCGCCTGTGCCGGTCGTACCCGCGGACAACCCGATGTCCGACGCGAAGGTGCAACTCGGGCGACACCTCTTCTACGACACGCGACTGTCGGCCGACCGGTCGATGGCATGCGCGACCTGCCACCGCCAGGAGCGGGCATTCACCGACGGCAGGGCGCTGTCGCCTGGCGTCGACGGCCACCTCGGGGTGCGCTCGTCGATGGCGCTGGCCAACGTTGTGTAC
>CAYGZN010000439.1:0-2961 GCA_964354355.1 uncultured Burkholderiaceae bacterium
AGCTCGCGCAGCTCGCGGTGCACGCCGCGCATGAACTCGTGGAAGTGCAGCCGCGTCTTGCGAACGATGGTGACGGTCTCGTAGAACACGTCCATCAGGAAGCTCTTGCCGCGCCCGACGCCGCCGTGCAGCCAGACGCCGCGCGGCACCGCCGGCCGGTTGATCAGCTTCTTGAGCCGGTTCGAGCGCGCCGCCTTGTAGGCGACGAACTCGTCCTGCATCTGCTGCAGTCGCGCCACCGCCGCCCGCTGCGCGGGGTCGGCGCGATAGCCGCGGCGCTCGAGCTGCTGCGCGTAGAGCTCAGAGACGTTCACGCGACCCCGGCGGCACCTTCGACGCGTCGCCTCCGGTCACATGTTCAGCGCGCGCTTGTCGACCGCCAGCGCGGCCTCGCGCATGACCTCTGACATCGACGGGTGCGGATGGCAGATGCGCGCGATGTCCTCGCTCGAGGCCTTGAACTCCATGGCAACCACCGCCTCGGCAATCAGGTCCGACGCACCCGCGCCGATGATGTGCACGCCCAGCACCTCGTCGGTCGCGGCGTCGGCCAGCACCTTCACGAAGCCCTCGGCCGACGCCATGCCCAGCGCACGGCCATTGGCCAGGAATGGAAACTGACCGGACTTGTAGGCACGGCCCTCGGCCTTGAGCTGCTGCTCGGTCCTGCCGACCCAGGCGATCTCGGGCGACGTGTAGATGACCCAGGGGATGCAGTCGTAGTCGATGTGCGGCTTCTGGCCGGCGATCAGCTCGGCCACCATCACGCCCTCGTCCTCGCCCTTGTGGGCGAGCATCGGGCCGCGCACGACGTCGCCGATCGCGTAGACGTTCTCGAGCTTCGTGCGGCAGTGGTCGTCGACCGGGATGAAGCCGCGCTCGTCGGTAGCCAGGCTGATGGCGTCCAGGCCGAGCCCCTCGGTGTTGGGAATCCGGCCGACCGACACGATCAGCCGGTCCACCTCGAGCACCTGTGCGGCGCCGTGCGCATCGTGCCACGCCACCGTGACCGGCGCGCCGGTGTCGGCCTTCTTCGCGCTCGCCTTGCGCGAGCCGACCCGGATCTCACCGATCTTCGCACCCAGGTGGATCCGCAGCCCCTGCCGCTCGAACACCTTCCAGCACTCCCGGGACACCGCTTCGTCGCAGGCCGCCAGGAAAGTCGGCAGCGCCTCGAGCACCGTGACGTCAGCGCCCAGTCGGCGCCAGACCGATCCGAGTTCGAGGCCGATGACCCCCGCGCCGATCACGCCCAGGCGCCGCGGCACCTCGGTCAGCGCCAGCGCGCCCTCGTTGTCGCAGACGCGGTCGTTGTCGACCGCCACGCCCGGCAGGTGCCGCGCCCTGGAGCCGGTCGCGATGATCACGTGCTTGGCGTCGACCAGCGCGTTGCCGGCCGGGTTGACCACCTCGAGCCCCCACAGGCCGTCGTTCTCGCCGGTGAAGCGGCCATGCCCCTTGAGCCAGGCGATCTTGTTCTTGCGGAACAGGAACTCGATGCCCTTGGTCATCTTGCCCACGATGGCGTCCTTGCGGGCCTGCATCTTCGCGACGTCGAGCCGCGCAGTGCCGATCTCGATGCCGTGCTCGGACAGGTGGCGGGTCGCCTCCTCGTACTTCTCGCTCGAGGCGAGCAGCGCCTTCGACGGGATGCAGCCGACGTTCAGGCAGGTCCCGCCCAGCGCCATCTCGCCCTTGGGGTTGGCCCACTTCTCGATGCAGGCGACCCGAAAGCCCAGCTGCGCGGCACGGATCGCCGCGATGTACCCGGCCGGGCCGGCCCCGATGACCACGACGTCGTAGCGTTCGCTTGCCATGTCCGCGCCCCTACAGGTCCAGCAGCAGGCGCGACGGATCCTCCAGCGCCTCCTTGATCGACACCAGGAACAGCACCGCCTCGCGCCCGTCGATGATCCGGTGGTCGTACGACAGCGCGAGGTAGTTGATCGGACGGATCACGACCTGGCCGTTCTCGACGACCGGTCGGTCCTTGGTGGCGTGCACGCCCAGGATCGCCGACTGCGGCGGGTTGATGATCGGCGTCGACAGCATCGAACCGAACACCCCGCCGTTGGAGATCGAGAACGTGCCCCCCGACAGCTCCTCGATGCCCAGCTTGCCGTCCTGTGCACGCTTGCCGTAGTCCGCGATCTGCTTCTCGATCTGTGCGAAGTTCATCTGGTCCGCGTTGCGAACCACCGGAACCACCAGGCCCCGCGGCGAGCCCACCGCGACGCCGACGTCGAAATAGCCGTGATAGACGATGTCGGTGCCGTCGATCGACGCGTTGACCACCGGGTACTTCTTGAGGCCGTGGACGGCCGCCTTCACGAAGAAGCTCATGAAGCCCAGCCGCACGCCGTGCTCCTTCTCGAAGCGCTCCTGGTAGCGCTTGCGCAGGTCCATCACCGGCTGCATGTTGACCTCGTTGAAGGTCGTCAGGATCGCGTTGGTGGCCTGCGACTGCAGCAGCCGCTCGGCGACCCGCTGGCGCAGCCGCGACATCGCCACGCGCTGCTCGGGCCGACCCTCGATCAGCCTGGCGAGATCGACCGGCGCGCTGACCGCCGGCAGCGACGGGCCCGGCGCACCGGTCGCAATGGCGGCGCCTGCGCCCGCAGCGCCCGCAGCGCGCACCGGCGCGACCGGCGTCGCCGGGGCCGGCTGTGCGCCGCCTGCAAGCGCGCCGATCACGTCGCCCTTGGTCACCCGGCCGTCGCGCCCCGTGCCTGCGACCTGCGCGGACGTCAGCCCCGCCTCGGCCATCATCTTGGCCGCCGCCGGCATCGCGACATCGGCACGGGCCCCGCCGGCCGGCGCTGGGGCTGCGGCCGCAGCGGGCGCAGCCGCGGCTGCGCTCGCTCCCGCAGCGGCGGCGGCGCCACGCGCCGCGGAGGCCGGCGCCGCCGCGACGCCGGCGCCGGCCTCGGTGTCGATCATCGCGATCACCTCGCCGGCCAC
>CAYGZN010000440.1:0-2961 GCA_964354355.1 uncultured Burkholderiaceae bacterium
GGTGGCGAGTATCAGCCAGATCGCGCGCCGCACGTGGCGTGCCAGTCGGGCGGCGCTCATGCGCGCCGACAGCTCCTGGATCTCCGCGTCGGTCAGCGTGCGGTGCCGCGCGCTGGGCGGCCCGCCGAACTCCGCCTTGCGAAGCGTGTAGGTCGGATCCGTGTCCACCAGCCCGATCTCTGCGCCGAACCGGAACATCTGGCGCAAGTCGGACAACACGCTGCCGGCCTGCCGGGCGGACCCGCGCGCGACGATCTGCTCCAGCACGGTCACGATCTGTTGCTGCCGGATCTGCGCCGCGGGCAGATCGCCGAGCAGCGGCAGCACATCCTTGGACAGACTGCGCCGGACCGACTGGCCGGCGTCCTTGCGGGTGGCGAGCGCCTCGGCACTCCAGCGCTCGAACAGCTGTTTCAGCGTGGCCCCTGGAGCGGGGCGCACGTTTGCGGTGCGCGCCCGCATCAACGCCGTCGCCGGCACCGGGGCACCCGCGAACGGCTGCGGACGCGCGGCAGGGTCGGGTGGGGCGGCAGCCTCGCGGCGGGTGGCGGAAGGCGCTTCGGACAGCGCGCGCAGGCGTTCGCCGGCGCGGCGGATGTCGGCGAGTTCCAGGTCGGGCCACGTGCCGACGCGCAGGTCGCGCACGCGGCCCTGCTCGCTGACGCGCAGCGAGAAGTCCACGACCACGCGCCGCAGCGGGCGGTTCTCGATGCGGACCCAGCCCATCAGGCCACTGGGGTCGAGCAGGCGGCGTCCGACGTCGGACTCGGTGAGCTTGTGGAGTTCGGCGGTAGATATCATGCCGGCGATTCCAGCATGCCCGCCGGGACTTGCATGGGAAATACTGCCGGTTTTCCTCGATAATCCGCGCGTGCAAACGACCATCCTGATGGCGGGGGCCGGGCACACGCATCTGCTGGCCGCGCCGGCGCTGGCGCGTGCCTTGGGCAGCAGCGCGCGCGTCGCGCTGGTGGCGCCTTCGGGCCGGCTGCTGTACTCGGGAATGATGCCGGGGTGGATCGCGGGCCAGTACCGCTTCGACGAGTGTGCGATCGACCTGCGCTCGGTGTCGGACGCCGCCGGCGTCGAGTGGCTCGAGGACACGCTGCTCGACGTGGACTTCCGCGGTCGCCGGGCCCTGGGAGTCTCGGGTCGGAGCTACGCGTACGACGTGATCTCGCTGAACGTGGGCTCGGCCAACCTCACGGGTGCACTCGCGCCGGACCCGGGTGTCCGGGTGCTCGCCGCCAAGCCTTTCGCCGAG
This sequence comes from uncultured Burkholderiaceae bacterium, assembly GCA_964354355.1. Lineage (GTDB taxonomy): Bacteria > Pseudomonadota > Gammaproteobacteria > Burkholderiales > Burkholderiaceae_E > CAYGZN01. The sequence goes on from CAYGZN010000440.1 coordinate 1,265, forward strand.
TTCGTCGCCGCCTGGAACGCCGTCCTGGCGCAGCCGGGGCGGCGGCGCTGCGCCGTGATCGGCGGCGGTGCGGCAGCGATCGAGATCGCGTTCGCGCTGGCCGCGCTGGCCGGCGGAGAGGGGCCGCTGGCGGGTTCGAGCGTGACGCTCGTCACACAGGGGATGCGGTTGATGGCCGGCCAGTCGCGCGTCGCGGGCGGCCTGGCCAGCGCCGCGCTGGCCCGGCGGGGCGTGCGTGCGGTGCTGGGCCACTCCTATCGCGGCGTGGCGGGGCGCACGCTGACGCTGGATCGGCAGGACGGGGCCGAGCCGCTTGCGCATCCGGTCGAGGCCGACCTGGTCGTGGTGGCCAACGGCGCCCGTGCGCCCGGGTGGCTGACGCAGGCCGCCCGGCGCGACGGACTGTCGGTGGCGCCCGACGGCGGCGTGGCCGTCGACGCGACGATGCGCGCGATCGGCACGGACGGGGTGTACGCCAGCGGCGACTGCGCCAGCTTCGTGGGTGTGCACGTTCCCAAGTCGGGCGTCTACGCGCTGCGCCAGGCGCCGGCCCTGGCCGCGACGCTGGCCGCCCGGGCCGGCGGCGCCGCACCGGCCGTCCCGTACGCGCCGCAGCGCCGTTCGCTGGCGCTGCTCAACCGCTGCGACGGCACGGCCATCGGGCTGTGGGGACCGCTCGGGTTCGCGGGTGGATGGGTGTGGCGCTGGAAGGACCGCATCGACCGTCGCTTCATCGAACGCTTCCGATAGGCCGGGATGCCGTGTAAGTTCCTGCACGCGGTCCCGACCGCCCCCGTAGTCCCCCAACCCCTGCAACCGTTGCCCATCCATGCACGACGTCCTGCCGCTGATTCAGAAGTCCGACTTCCCGCCGATCCGTCGACGCGCAGTCGATACGGTCCAGGTCAATCTCGGGTATCGCTGCAACCAGACCTGCCAGCACTGCCACGTGAACGCGGGCCCGAACCGGACCGAGTCGATGGACGCGACCACGATCGACGACGTGCTCGCGTTCATGCGGGCCCGCGACGTGCACACGCTCGACCTGACCGGGGGCGCCCCGGAGCTGAATCCAGGGTTCCGGCGGCTGGTCGTCGAAGCGCGCAGCGCAGGCGTGCGCGTGATCGACCGGTGCAACCTGACGGTGCTGTTCGAGCCGGGGCAGCAGGACACCGCGCAGTTCCTGGCGCAGCAGCGGGTCGAGATCACGGCGTCGCTGCCCTGCTACCTCGAGGACAACGTCGATGCGCAACGCGGCAAGGGCGTGTACGCGCTCAGCGTGCGCGCGCTGCAGCGGCTCAATTCGCTGGGCTACGGCAGCGGCGGCGACGCCCCGGTGCTGAATCTCGTCTACAACCCCCAGGGGCCGTCGCTGCCGCCGCCGCAACACGCGCTCGAGCGCGACTACCGCACGATGCTCGGCGAGCAGTTCGGAATCCGGTTCGACCGCCTGCTCACGCTGGCCAACATGCCGATCCAGCGCTTCGGTTCGATGCTGGTCTCCAAAGGGCGGTTCGAAGGCTACATGGCGTTGCTGCGCAGCGCGCACCGCCACGAGAACCTCGACGCGGTGATGTGCCGCAACCTGGTCAGCGTCGACTGGCAGGGGTACCTGTACGACTGCGACTTCAACCAGATGCTGGGTCTGCCGCTGCGCGTCGAGGGCCGCCCCCGCGTCCACCTGCGCGACGTGGTCG
>CAYGZN010000441.1:0-2951 GCA_964354355.1 uncultured Burkholderiaceae bacterium
AAGGTGACGTACGCGGCCGATACGTTCTTCGATTTCGACAAGGCAGTGCTGAAGCCTGAAGGCAAGGCCAAGCTGGATGACCTGGTCGGCAAGATGAAGGACATCACGCTCGAGGTGGTCATCGCCGTCGGCCACACCGACTGGATCGGCACCGAGGCCTACAACCAGAAGCTGTCCGTGCGCCGTTCCGAAGCCGTCAAGGCCTACATGGTCAGCAAGGGCATCGAGGCCAACCGCGTCTACACCGAAGGCAAGGGCGAGAAACAGCCGATCGCGGACAACAGGACCGCAGAAGGCCGCGCCAAGAACCGTCGGGTGGAGATCGAGACCGTCGGCACCCGCGCGATCAAGTAACCGATCGCCGCACCTTCGGCAGGGCCCACGGGTCCTGCCGGTTCGAAGCCCCGCGCAAGCGGGGCTTCTTGTTTGTGGGCCCCGTACAATGTGCGCCATGGCCCCGACCGACACCTCCGCCGACACCTCCGCCGGAATCGCCACGGCACCCGCCAATGCCGACGCCGCCGAGATCGCCAAGTTCCAGGCGGTGGCCGCGCGCTGGTGGGACCCCGATTCCGAGTTCAAGCCGCTGCACCGGATCAACCCGCTGCGACTGGAGTGGATCGACCGGCTGGTGGGCGGCGTCGCGGGGCGCGACGTGATCGACGTGGGTTGCGGCGGCGGCATCCTGGCCGAGTCGATGGCCGTGAAGGGCGCGCGCGTGACGGGCATCGACCTCGCCGACAAGCCGCTGAAGGTCGCCGAGCTGCACGGCCTGGAGTCGGGCGTCGCCGTGCGCTACGAGCGGATCGCCGCCGAGGCGATCGCCGAGCGCGAGCCGGCCTGCTACGACGTGGTCACGTGCATGGAGATGCTCGAACACGTGCCCGACCCCGAGTCGACGGTCCGCGCGTGCGCGCAGCTGGCGCGGCCCGGCGGCTGGGTGTTCGTCTCGACACTCAACCGCAACCCCAAGGCGTTCCTGTTCGCGATCGTCGGCGCCGAGTACGTGCTGAAGATGCTGCCGCGAGGCACCCACGAGTACGACAAGTTCATCCGCCCGTCCGAGCTGCTGGGGGCCGCGCGTCGCGCCGGGCTGGAGAAGGTCGAGATGACCGGACTGACGTACAACCCGCTGAGCGAGCAGTTCCGGCTCGTGCCGGGCGACGTCAGCGTCAACTACCTGGTCGCGCTTCGCAAGCCGGCCGGCGCGCACTCGCCGACGGCGTGACACGCGGCGCAGGGGCCGGACCGTGACGCGATTCGCCAGCCTTGAAGGGCCGCCCGAGGCGGTCTTCTTCGACCTCGACGGCACGCTCGCCGACACGGCGGCCGACCTGGCCGCGCCGGTCAACCAGATGCGCGCCGAGCGCGGGCTGGCGCCGCTGCCGCTCGAGGCGCTGCGCCCGTTTGCGTCGATGGGTGCGCGCGGGCTGATCCTCAAGGGTCTGGGTGTCGAGCGCGAGGCCATCGAGTTCGAGGCGCTGCGGCTGGACTTCCTGGCACGCTACGAATCGGCGATGGTCGTGTCCACGCGGCTGTTCGACGGCATGCACGAGGTTCTGGAGTCGCTCGAGTCGGCCGGCATTCGCTGGGGCGTCGTCAGCAACAAGGTCGAGCGCTACGTGCGCCCCATCCTCGATCAGCTGGGGCTGCTGCAGCGCTCGGTAACGGCCGTCGGGGGCGACACCACCGCGTATTCCAAGCCGCACCCGGAGCCGCTGCTGCACGCCGCGCGACTCGCGGGCGTGCAGCCCGGGCGCAGCATCTACGTCGGCGACGACCTGCGCGACATCGAGGCGGGGCGCGCCGCCGGCATGCTGACCGTCGCCGCCGCCTACGGCTTCTGCGGCGACGCCCTGCCCCCGGCGGACTGGGGTGCCGACGCGGTGATCGGCCAACCCATCGAGCTGGCGGCGCTGCTGCGCCTGTGACGACCATGGCGGCACCACGCCCCCGCATCGCCCGCTGGTGGCTGTGGGCGCTGCTGTCCATCGTCGCGGTCGTGGCCATCGGCCTGGCCGGCATCACCTGGGGGCCGCACCAGGCACGCAACTACCTGGCGGCCAAGATCGGCGAGCAGCTCGACCGTCCGGTGTCGATCGGGCGCATCGACGTGTCGCCGTTCAGCGGCCGGGTCGTCGTCGAGGACGTCGTCGTCGACAGCCGCGAGCCCGGCAAGCCCATGTTGTCGCTGCCCACCGTGCGGCTGCGCGTCGACATCCTGCGCTCGCTGGCCGGGCGCGTGGTCGTGCAGGAGCTCCAGCTGGACAAGCCCAGCGCGCGGATCGTGCGGCTCGGGCCGGCGCGCTTCGACTTCTCTGACATCGTCGACCGGCTGGCGGACCGGCCGGCGTCCGCGCGCAAGTTTCTGTGGCACCTGTCGCGCATCGGCGTCGACGACGGTGCGCTCGAGTTCGACGATCGGGTCGTGCGCCACATGTCGCGCGTCTCGAAGCTGCGACTGGCGGTCAGCGACCTGGGCAACGACGAGTCGAAGCACCCGCAGGGCATCACGCTGGACACCGATTTCGCGCTCGACGCGGCCACCGTGTCGGCGCAAGGCCGCGCCCAGGCGCTGTCGGCGGACCAGGACGCCGATGCCACCGTCCGCATCGACGGCCTGCTGGTGTCGCAGGTGCTGCCGTACGTGGCGCTGCCCGCCGACGTGCGGCCCACGTCGGGCCGCCTGGGCGCGCAGGTGCGCGCGGCCCACCGACCCGCGGCAGCCGCCGGACAGCGGCTGCAGCTCGAGGGCGAGGCATCGCTCGACGACGCGCGCGTGGCCGACGCCAGCGGCACCGAGCGGGTCGCGGCGCGACGCGTGGCGGTCACGCTCGCCCCGTCGACGCCGCTGGCCGGGGATCTGCACCTGTCGCAAGTGACCATCGAGGCCCCTGCGGTGGCGCTGGGCCGCGCGCCCGACGGGACCCTCGACTGGCCCCAGCCTGGCG
>CAYGZN010000442.1:0-2932 GCA_964354355.1 uncultured Burkholderiaceae bacterium
TGCTGCTGGCCATCGACGACGAATGCGCCGACGACGAGTCGATGAATGCGATCTTCCGCTGCGCCCACTCGATCAAGGGCGGTGCGGCGACCTTCGGATTCCAGGACGTCACCGACCTGACGCACGTGATGGAGACGCTGCTGGACAAGCTGCGCCGGCACGAACTCGCGGTGACCGTCGGCATGATCGACACCCTGCTCGAGTCGGGCGACGTGCTCAAGCACCTGCTTGCGCGCCACCAGAGCGGGGCGATCGATGCGGTCGACGCCTCGGATCTCGTGGCGCGAATCCGGGCGCTCGCCGAGCCGCCGCCGGCCGCCGCGCCGTCCCCCGCAGCCGTTCGGTCCCCCGCAGCCGCAGACACCCCCGGCGCGGGCGGCCCGCCCGCCGGGCCGGCCGTCCTGGCCGGCGAGCGGGTGCTGGACGTGACGGTCGGGCCGCTCGAGCAGCCGCACCTGGCCAACCATCTGGCCGACCTGTTCGCCGAGATCCCGGGGCTGGGGCGACTCGAGGCCGCCGACGACGGCAACCCCGATGCCCGGGGCATGCGCCGCTTCACGGTGGTCACCGCGGCGCCCGACGCGGAGCTGATCGACCTGTTCTCGTTTCACGTGGCTCGCGAGCAGGTGGCGATCCGCGAGATCGCCCCGACGCCTGCGGTCGTGGCAACGGCGGCGGGAACGGCGGCGCCTTCGTTCACGACCACGGTCAAGGCGAGCGACGAGCCGCTCGCGGAAGCCTACGGCTTCTTCGCCGACGCGCCCGGTGGCCTGGCGACGCCCGCTGCGCGCGATGCGCGCGCCACGGACCGGGCGCCGGGCGCATCGACGCGCCTGCCCCGCACGGCGGCGCCGGGCGGGCCGCGCGGCGAGCGCGCCGGCGCCGGTGGCAGCCTGGACAACACGACGATCCGCGTCCCGGTCGAGAAGGTCGACCAGCTGATCAACCTGGTGGGCGAACTGGTGATCACCCAGGCGATGCTGGCCCAGACCGGGCGCGCGCTGGAACCCGGCTCGCATCAGGCGCTGGGCACCGGCCTGGCCGACCTCGAGCGCAACACCCGGATGCTTCAGGAATCCGTCATGGCGATCCGGATGATCCCGATGGCGGTGGTCTTCAACCGATTTCCGCGGATGCTTCGCGACCTCGCCGGCAAGCTCGGCAAGCAGGTCGAGCTGCAGACCATCGGCGAGGACACCGAGCTCGACAAGGGCCTGATCGAGAAGATCACCGACCCGCTGACGCACCTCGTGCGCAACGCCGCCGACCACGGCATCGAGCAGCCGCACGAGCGGCTCGCCGCAGGAAAGCCGGCGCAGGGCACGGTGACGCTGGCCGCGGCACACCAGGGCGGATCGATCGTCATCGAGGTGCGCGACGACGGCCGCGGCCTGAACCGCGACAAGCTGCTGCGCAAGGCGGCCGAACGGGGCCTCGCCGTCGGCCCCCCGATGTCGGACCAGGAGGTCTGGCACCTGATCTTCGAGCCCGGCTTCTCGACGGCCACCGAGGTCACCGACGTGTCGGGGCGCGGGGTGGGCATGGACGTCGTCAAGCGCAACATCACCGGCCTGGGCGGCAGCGTCGAGATCGACTCGACCGAAGGACTCGGGATGCGGGTGTCGGTGCGGCTGCCGCTGACGCTGGCGATCATGGACGGAATGTCGGTCGCGGTCGCGCGCGAGACCTACATCCTGCCGCTCGCCACGGTCGTCGAGTCGATCCACCTGAGCGCCGACGACGTGAAGTCGGTCGGCGGCTCGGGGCGGGTCGTCGAAGTGCGCAACGAGTACCTGCCGATCATTGCGCTCGAAGAGCTGTTCGCCGTGCCGCGCAGTGTCGCGCACGGCGACGCCGGGATCATGATCGTCGTCGAAGCCGAAGGCGCCCGCGTCGCGCTGCTCGTGGACGAACTCGTCGGGCAGCACCAGGTGGTCGTCAAGAACCTCGAGGCCAACTACCGCAAGGTGCCGGGGGTCTCGGGCGCGACGATCCTGGGCGACGGCCGCGTGGCGCTGATCCTGGACGTGGCCTGGCTGGTGCGTCGCGCACGCCACTGACCCCGGCATCGAAACCCAACGCATTGGAGCCAAGCATGTCGAACATGGATCGGGCCCGGGAGGCGTCTGCCGCGGCAGTCCGCCCGCGCGAGTACCTCACCTTCAAGCTGGGCGAAGAGGAATACGGGATCGACATCCTCAAGGTCCAGGAAATCCGCGGCTACGAGCAGCCCACGCGAATCGCCAACGCGCCACCCTTCATCAAGGGCGTCGTCAACCTGCGGGGCGTGATCGTTCCGATCGTCGACCTGCGGCTCAAGTTCAACCTGGGCAGCGCGCAGTACAACGACTTCACGGTCGTCATCATCCTGAACCTCGGCTCGCGCGTCGTCGGCGTCGTCGTGGACTCGGTGTCGGACGTGATGGAGCTGCCCGCGGACCAGATCCGCAGCGCGCCCGAGATCGACTCGGTCGTGGACTCGACCTACATCACCGGCCTGGGCACGCTCAATGGCCGGATGCTCATCCTGATCGAGATCGAGCGCCTGATGGGCGCTGCCGAGATGGCGCTGGCCGAGCAGGCAGCCTGAGCCGACTTCTTCACCCAGGATGCCTGCAAACCACCGGAGAACCACGATGAAACTGCTGCAACGGACGATCGCGGCCGCGTCGGTCGCCACCGCGCTGGCCGCCACCCCCGCGCTCGCCAAGCCCGAATTCGCCAGTGCGGACGAGGCCACGGCGATGGTCAAGCAAGGTGTGGCCTTCCTGAAGGCCAACGGCAAGGAGAAGGGCTACGCCGCGATCAGCAACAAGGCGGGCCCGTTCAACGATCGGGACCTGTACCTGGTCGTCTACGGCCTGGACGGCATGGTCCACGCGCACGGGGCCAACGAGAAGATGATCGGCAAGAACCTGATCGACCTGAAGGA
>CAYGZN010000443.1:0-1628 GCA_964354355.1 uncultured Burkholderiaceae bacterium
CCCGCACCGGTACCCAACCGACGAATCTGCTTCTCGGTCAGCCGCCGACGCGGCGCATTCAGCGATCGGAGATCGATCGGAGTATACGGTCAGTGGCCGACTCGCCCCGAATCCTCGCGCGGGCGGGCAAACCGGGCCGACTGGCGGCACGACCCTCGAGTTCGATGAGCGCAGAACGGCGGTCGGATAGACTTGGCGACGCGAACCCCCGACATGAGCATCCCCCGCCTATCCGACCTGCTGGGCTCGTCGGCGCCCCGGTTCCTGGTCGTCGGCGCGACCTGCACGGTGTTCCAGTACAGCCTGCTGGTCGTGTTCATCGAGTGGTTCGGGCTGCCCAAGGTGTTCTCGTCGGGCGCCACCTACGCGTTGTCGACGCTGCTCAACTACGAACTGAGCCGGCGCTTCACGTTCCGCGCCGGTCGCGCGACGGCCCGGTCGTTCGTGAGGTTCGTCACCACGTCGCTGATCGGGCTGACGCTGAACACGCTGCTGTTCCGTGCGGCCCTGGGCTTCGGCGTGCCCCACTACCTGGTCGCCCAGGTGTTCGCGACCGGCACCGTGATGGTGGTCAACTACCTTCTGTATCGACACTGGTCGTTCGCGGCCCGCAAGTGACGGTAGGATTCGGCATGGTCAACCTGAGCATCGTGGTCCCCTGCTACAACGAGGAAGACGTGCTGCCCAAGGCGGTGGACCGGCTGCGGTCGGTGCGCGCGGACCTGATCGCCAAGGGCAAGATCGACGAGGCCAGCCGGCTGTACTTCGTCGACGACGGCAGCCGCGATCGCACCTGGCCGATGCTGTGCGAGTTTTCTCGTCAGCACCCGGAGGTCATCGGCGTGAAGCTGTCGGCCAACCGCGGCCACCAGAACGCGCTGCTCGCCGGGCTCACGCATGCCGGCGGCGACGCGGTCGTGACGATCGACGCGGACATGCAGCAGGATCCCGACGCCATCGAACGGATGGTCGACGCGCACGCGCAGGGCTTCGAGGTGGTGTTCGGCGTGCGCCTGAGCCGCACGGCCGAGCCCTGGACCAAGCGCGTCACCGGCGACCTCTACTACCGGCTGATGCGCATGATGGGCGTGGCCATCGTGGCCAACCACGCCGACTACCGGCTGATGGGCCGGCGCGCCGTCGAGGCGCTGCTCGAGTACGGCGAGGTCAACCTGTTCATCCGCGGCATCATCCCGCGGCTCGGCTTTCGCTCGACGACCGTGCAGTACGAGCAGTTCGAACGGTCGGCGGGCGAGACGAAGTACTCGATGCGCCGGATGATCTCGCTGGCGATCAACGGCATCACGTCGTTCAGCGTGTACCCGCTGCGCGTGATCACCGCGTCGGGCGTGACGATCGCGTTCGGCAGCTTCCTGCTGGGGCTGTACTTCCTCGTCGACCGGCTGGTGTTCGACGACTTCGCGCCGGGCTGGGCGTCGACCGTGCTGCCGATCACGTTCCTGGGCGGCGTGCAGCTGCTGTCGCTGGGCGTGATCGGCGAATACATCGGCAAGATCTACCTGGAGACCAAGCGGCGCCCGCCGTTCACGGTCGAGGCGATCGTGTCGTCGGGCTCCTCGCCGGACTCCTCGCCGGACTCCGCGCCGGGCGCCGGGCCGGGCGCGCCG
>CAYGZN010000443.1:1728-2930 GCA_964354355.1 uncultured Burkholderiaceae bacterium
CTCCTCGCCGGACTCCTCGCCGGACTCCGCGCCGGGCGCCGGGCCGGGCGCGCCGGTCGTCTCGCGTCAAGCGCCCGCCCGCGCCGTGCGGTGATGGGCCGCGACGACCCGCCGCTGCCGGTCGTCGCCTGCGTGGACGACTTCGGTGCGTCCCCGCCGATCAACGAGGCCGTGCGGGAGCTGGCCGTGCGCGGCGCGATCAGCGCGACCTCGTGCCTGGTGGGCATGGCGCACTGCACGAGCGGCGCGATGCGCGAGCTGGCCTCGATCGGCAGCCTGGACGTCGGCCTGCATCTGAACCTGAGCGAGGGCGAGCCGGTCTCGGCGTCGCTGCGGCGCCACTGGACGCAGTACCCGCGGCTGGCCGAGCTCATCGCGCGCTGCCACCTCGGCCTCGTCCCCGCAGCGGCCATCGGCGACGAGTGCCAGGCGCAGTTCGACCGGTTCGTCGCGCTCGCCGGGCGGGCGCCGGACTTCGTCGACGGACACCAGCACGTGCACCACCTGCCCGGTGTCCGCGGCGCGTGGCTGCCTGCGGCCCGGGCCGCAGGCGTGCGGTACGTGCGCGACACCGGACGCGTGGCGGGGCCGGGCTTCGCCTTGAAGCGCTCGGTGATCGAGCGCTCGGGCGGGCGGAGGCTGTCGCACGCACTGGCTGCGCACGGGCTGGCTGGCGCGGGCCCGCTGTTCGGCGTCTACGACTTCGGCGCCCGCGACTATCGCAGCCTGATGCGCGCCTGGCTCGCGCAGCGGGTGGCCGCGCGCGAACCGGGCCTGCTGTTCTGCCACCCGGCCCGCCCGGGTGCGGCCGCCGCCGGCGATCCGATCGGCCCCGCCCGGGAGAACGAGTGGCGCTACTTCTCGTCGGCGGCGTGGACGCAGGACCTGGCCGCAGCCGGCGTGGCGCTGTCGCGCGGTGCGAGACTGTGGCCGACGTTGGTAAGATCGGCACGAAGCCACCCGGAGACGCCATGACCTACACCTTCCCGCCAAAGCCGCACGTGTCGATCCCGGTCGCGGGCACCGACACCCGCTTTCCGGTGCAGCGCATCTACTGCGTCGGGCGCAACTACGTCGAGCACGCGCAGGAAATGGGCTTCACCGGCCGCGAGCCGCCGTTCTTCTTCCTCAAACCTGCCGACGCGGTGGTCTACGTCGCGCAAGGCGAGACCGGCGAGATCCCGTATCCGCCGGGCACCTCG
>CAYGZN010000444.1:0-2926 GCA_964354355.1 uncultured Burkholderiaceae bacterium
TGGTGCGCCGCTGCAGGATCTGGATGGTGCGGCGGATCTCGTCGTCGCGGCCGATGACCGGGTCGAGCTTGCCCGCGCGTGCGCGGTCGGTCAGGTCGATCGTGTACTTCTTCAGCGACTCGCGCTGGCCCTCGGCGTCGGCGCTGCCGACGTTCTGACCGCCACGCACCGCATCGATCGCCGTCTCCAGCGCCTTGCGCTCGAGGCCCGCCTCGCGCGCGACGCGGCCGGTCTCGCCCTTGTCGTCGGACAGCGCGAGCAGGAACAGCTCGGTGGCGATGAACTGGTCGCCGCGGCGCGTCGCCTCCTTCTCGGTCAGATTCAGCAGGTTGACCAGCTCGCGGCCCACCTGGACCTCACCGCCGGTGCCCTGAACCTGCGGCACGCGCTTGAGCAGCGCATCGACCGACGTCTTCAGGGACTGCACCCTGACGCCGGCACGCTCGAGCAGCGCTCGCCCCGAACCGTCGGCCTGACCGATCACGGCCGACAGCAGGTGCGGCGGCTCGATGTACTGGTTGTCGTTGGCCAAGGCCAGGCTCTGCGCGTCGGCCAAGGCCTGCTGGAACTGCGTGGTGAGCTTGTCGAGTCGCATGTGTGGTCAGGGCCCTCGGTGCGGACCGGTAGAATGATTCCCTGACGATGTTGTGGACAAGCCGAGGGATTTCAAGTGCCTGACCCTGCCGACGCCGGCCGCGCCGTGCCGATGCTGTTCTCGCCGTTCGCGCTGCGGGGGCTGTCGCTGACCAACCGGATCGTCGTGTCGCCGATGTGCCAGTACTCGGGCGTCGACGGTTGCGCGACCGACTGGCACACGATCCACCTCGGCCAGCTGGCGCTCGGCGGTGCGGGCCTGCTGTTCATCGAGGCCACCGCCGTCGAGCCGGTCGGACGGATCACGGCAGGCTGCCTGGGGCTGTGGGACGACGCCACCGAGGCGTCCCTGGCGCGGGTGGTCCGGGCGCTGCGTCTGGCCTCGGACATGCCGGTCGGCATCCAGCTCGGGCACGCGGGCCGCAAGGGCTCCAGCGGCCGGCCCTGGGAGGGCGGCCAGCTGATGCCACCCGAGGCGGGGGGTTGGCAGCCGGTGGCGCCGTCCGCCGTGGCGCATCTCGAGCACGAAGCGGCACCGCGCGCGCTGACCCTCGCGGACCTGGGCGCGCTCAGGCAGCGGTTCGTCGACGCGGTGCGGCGTGCGGCCCGGATCGGCCTGCAGGCGATCGAGGTCCACGCCGCCCACGGCTACCTGCTCCACCAGTTCCTGTCGCCGATCGCCAACCACCGCACGGATGCCTACGGCGGAGACCTGGACAACCGCATGCGCTTCCCGCTGGAAGTGTTCGAGGCCATGCGCGCGGCCTGGCCGGCCGAACGCCCGATGGGCGTGCGCGTGTCGTGCACCGACTGGGTCGACGGCGGATGGGACCTGGAGCAGACGCTGCGCTTCGCGCAGGCGCTGAAGGCCCGCGGCTGCGACTGGATCGACGCGTCGTCGGGGGGCGTGTCGCCGCGCCAGTCGATCCCCGTCGGGCCTGGCTACCAGGTGCCGTTCGCGGCCAGGATCCGGGCCGAGACGGGGCTGCCGGTGATCGCCGTCGGCCTGATCACCGAGGCCGCGCAGGCCGAGGCGGTGCTGGCGGCCGGGCAGGCGGACCTGGTGGCGCTGGCGCGCGGGATGCTTTACGACCCGCGCTGGGCATGGCACGCGGCCGCCGCGCTGGGCGCCCACGTGTGCGCACCGCGCCAGTACTGGCGGGCCGCACCGCGCGAGCAGCGCGAGCTGTTCGGCCCGACCCCGTTCGGTCAGCGCTGATCGACCGCGTCGGCGTTCGCGCGCTCAGGCCGCGGCGCCGGGCTCAGCGCAGCAGCCGGTAGCCGACCGCTGCGGCCAGCAGCGACCCCGCCAGGTGGGCGATCGAGTGCAGCACCGCGCTGCCCCACGCGCCGCGCTGGATCATCAGCAGCGACTCGGCCGAGAACGTTGAGAACGTGGTCAGCGCACCGAGGAAGCCCGTGACGGCAAACGGCCGCCAGGCCAGCGCGATGTCGGGGCGGCGCTCGAACCAGGCGAGCGCCAGGCCGATCAGCAACCCGCCCGCGACGTTGGCGACCAGCGTCCCGAGCGGCAGCAGCTGACCGGTCCGGTTCAGCGCCAGCGCCAGCAGCCAGCGACCCCAGGCGCCCAGCACGGCACCCGCCGCCACGGCCAGCCACATGCCGGGAGCCAGTGCCGACGACATCAGTGCCCAGTCCGCCGCGCTGCACGAGCCGCGCGGCGGCCGTCGCCGTGTGTGCACGCTAGCGCCATCGCGCGGCCGCCTCGTCGTCGGATTCGCGCGCCTCGACCCAGCGGGCGCCCTGCGAAGTCGATTCCTTCTTCCAGAACGGGGCCTGCGTCTTGAGGTAGTCCATGATGAACTCGCACGCGGCAAACGCCTCGCCGCGGTGTGCCGACGAGACCGCGACCAGCACGATCTGGTCCAGCGGCGCCAGGGTTCCCACTCGGTGGACCACCAGGCAGTCGTCGAGGTCCCAGCGCCCGCGGGCCTGCGCGACGATGGCCTCGAGCGCGCGCTCGGTCATTCCCGGGTAGTGCTCGAGGGTCATCGAGGCGACGCCGGCCCCGTCGTTGACGTCGCGCACGGTGCCGACGAAGCAGGCAACGGCGCCGACGTTCGGGCGCCCGGCCCGCAGCGCTGCGACCTCGGCGGAGAGATCGAAATCCTCGGTCTGCACGCGAACGCCCATCTGCGCCTCCGTTTCCCGCCCGCGCCGGTCCGTCCGCTCAGCCGCCGGTGACCGGCGGAAAGAACGCCACCTCGGCCCCGCCGTGCAGCACGGTGTCGGCAGCGGCCACGTCCTGGTCCACGGCGATGCGCAGGCTGCCCGAGGACAGCGCCTGCGACCAGGCACCCCCGCGCTCGCG
>CAYGZN010000445.1:0-2921 GCA_964354355.1 uncultured Burkholderiaceae bacterium
AGGTCGAACGCGCCGGCCTTGGACCACTCGCCGACCTCGCTGCGCAGCGACTGGTCGGTCAGCGGGTGCTCGGCCAGCCAGTCGGCCGGCAGGTCGATCCGGGCATTCGCCCCCTTGAGCTTCAGGCGCATCCACGGCGGCACCTGGCCGTCGCGGCGCCGGTGGAAGATTACCGCCAGCCTCAGGCACAGGACCATCGACCACTCGTCGATCGCTTCGATCACCGGGTTCATCTTGGTGAGTCCGCCGGTCTGTCCGAGGATCAGCGCCGCCATCCGCGACTGCTCGTGCTGCGAGAACCCCGGCAGGTCGCAGTGGCTCAGGATGTAGCTGCCGTGCTTGTGGAAATCGCCGTGTGCGATCGACATGCCGATCTCGCGCAGCTGCGCGGCCCAGCCCAGCAGTCGCGCGTTGCGTGCGATGTCCTCCTCCTCACCGCGCGCGCTGCTGCGATACAGGAAAACGGCCAGCGCGGCCACGTCCTGCCCGTGCTTGGCGTCGACGCCGTAGCGCCGAACCATCTGAGCGACGGTCACCTCGCGCATGTCGGCGCCGCTGGAGCGACCCAGCAGGTCGTAGAGCACCCCTTCGCGCAAGGCGCCGTCGCAGTAGCGCATCGTGGCAATGCCGAATTCCTCGAACGCGGCACTCATCACGGCCAGTCCGCCGGGCAGCACGGGGCGGCGATCGGCCTTCAGCCCCTCGAGCCGCACCCGCTCGGTGTGCCCGGCCTTCAGCAAATGGCTCTCCATCTGGGCGAGGCTGTCGCGCGTCAGGTCGGTGTCGCCGAACTGGGCCTGCGCGATCTGCCACAGCGCCTTGGCGGTGCCCGAGGTCCCCACCGCGTCCCGCCAGGCCGACTCGCGGTAGGCATGGCTGAGCGGCGCGAACGCATCGCGGCACAGCCACTGCGCCTCGCGGTACGCGCCGCGCTCGACCTGGCCGTCGGGGAAGAATCGTTCGGAGAGCCCCACGCAGCCGACCGGCACGGACTCCAGCAGCTGGCTGTCGTAATCGGTGCCGACCACGCATTCGGTCGAGCCGCCACCGACGTCGATGACCAGCCGGCGCCGCCCGTCGGTCGGCAGCGTGTGCGCGGCCCCGAGGTAGATCAGTCGGGCCTCCTCGCGCCCGCCGATCACCTCGATCGGGAAGCCGAGCGCCTGTTCGGCGTCCGACAGGAACGGGCCCGCGTTGCGCGCGACGCGAAAGGTGTTGGTGGCCACCGCACGCACGCGCTCGGGCCCAAACGAGCGCAGCCGCTCGCCGAAGCGCTGCAGGGCCTCGATCGCGCGGTCCTTCGCCGCCTGCGACAGCTCGCGTCCCTGGCCCAGGCCGGCCGCCAGCCTGACCGTCTCCTTGAGCTCGTCGATCGGCCGCACCTGATCGCCGATCGGCGATTGCTCGACACGCCCGATGACCAGGCGGAAACTGTTGGAACCCAGGTCGACTGCGGCGAGCAGGTTGCGGGACGGCATCGAAGGGATCGGGGAGAGGGGCCGGAGGAGGCCCCCATTTTGCCGCATAACGGGGGCGGAGCCCTCGCCGACGTCCGCAGCTGCTATTCGAAACGCGTGTCATCAACCCGTCATTTCGCCCCTTGAGCATCCGTCCGATGCTCGTGCCTGATCCGAGTCCCGCCGCGGCGCCCGATCCCCCGGCCCGGCTGCTGAACCGGGAACTCGGAATCCTGGCGTTCAACGAACGCGTGCTGTCGCTGGCCGAGGACCCGGCCGTTCCGCTGCTCGAGCGCTTGCGGTACCTGACGATCGTCAGCAACAACCTGGACGAGTTCTTCGAGGTCCGCGTCGCCGAGCTCATCGAGCTGGCGCGCGTCGAGGGTGGCGGGGCGATCGAGGTCGCCAGCGCCGCCGAGGCGCTGCGCGCGGTCTCGCGGCGGGCCGAGCGCTTGACCGAACGTCAATACTGGCTGCTCAACGAAGTGCTGACGCCGGCGCTGGCCGGGCAGGGCATCGTGATCCACCTGAGCCACACCTGGACCGCCGCGCAGCGCGACTGGGCCGAGCGCGTGTTCCTGGCCGAGATCGAGCCGCTGCTGACGCCGATCGCGCTGGATCCGGCCCATCCGTTCCCGAGGATTCTGAACAAGAGCCTGAACTTCGTCGTCGAGCTCGAAGGGGTCGACGCATTCGGGCGCGAGGCCGGCATCGCGATCGTGCAGGCGCCACGCGCGCTGCCGCGGGTGATCCGCGTGCCGCGCGAGGTCTCCGGCTCGCCGCACGGGGTGATGCTGCTGACCTCGGTCGTGCAGGGGTTCGTCGAGCGCCTGTTCCCGGGGCTGACCGTGAGGTCCGCGCACCAGTTCCGGGTCACGCGCAACAGCGAGCTGTTCGTCGACGAGGAGGAGGTCATCGACCTGCGCGAGGCCTTGCACAGCGAGCTGTCGCAGCGCCACTACGGCGACGGGGTGCGCCTGGAGGTGTCGGCCGGCGCGAGCGAGGCGGTCGTGCGCCTGCTGCTGCGCGAGTTCGAGCTGACCGCGCAGGACTGCTACCGCGTCGACGGGCCGGTCAACCTGGTGCGGCTGCAGCAGGTCATCGACCTGGTGGACCGGCCGGACCTCAAATTCCCGCCGTTCGAGCCCGGTCGCCCGCGTGCGCTGCACGACGGCGACCTGTTCGGGGCGATCCGCCGCCAGGACATCCTGCTGCACCACCCGTACGAGTCCTTTGCGCCGGTCGTGGAGTTCCTGCGCAGCGCGGCCGACGACCCGCAGGTGGTGGCGATCAAGCAGACGATCTATCGCACCGGCGCCGATTCGGTGCTGATGGAGTCGCTGGTCGCGGCGGCGCGGGCCGGCAAGGAGGTGACCGTCGTGCTGGAGTTGATGGCGCGCTTCGACGAGGAGGCCAACATCAACTGGGCGTCGCGGCTCGAGGAGGTCGGCGCCCACGTCGTCT
>CAYGZN010000446.1:0-2917 GCA_964354355.1 uncultured Burkholderiaceae bacterium
CTCTCGGGAATGCATGACATGGCGCGGGTGGTGGAGCTGGCCCAACAGCTCCAGGTGCCGGTGGCGGCGATCATCAACAAGGCGGACATCAACTTGGAGAACTCCGCAACTATCGGCGACTACTGCGCGCGCCAGGGCATCCCGGTTCTGGCCAGCCTGCCTTTTGACGAGGTCGTCGTATCGGCCGGCGGATCCGCGGTGTTCGACCTGGTCACCGACGCGCTCGCAGGCGTGGCGCTGTCGCGCCCCGCACGGGTCGTGCTGCGCAGCGGCTGCTACATCACGCACGATCACGGCACCTACGTGCGGGCCATGAAGTCGGTCGCGGCCCGCGGCTTGTCCTCGACCGCGCGCTCGGGCCCGATGCGCGGCGCGCTCGAGGTCTGGGGCGCCGTGCAGTCGCGCCCCGAGCCGGAGCTGGCCATTGTCACGATGGGCAAGCGTGACGTGTCGTTCGACGTCGACCTGCCGGTGCCTATCCTGTGGTTTCGCCCCGGCGAGCACACGGTGCCGCAGCCCGCGCCGGCGCACTGGCGAATCACCCGCCTGATGGACCAGCACGCGTTCCTGCCGCTGCGCGCCGACGATGGCCTGAGGGTGGGCGACTGGCTGGCGGTCGGCATCTCGCACCCCTGCACGACCTTCGATAAGTGGCGCCTGATCTGGGCCGTCGACGACGACTACCGCGTGACGCGGGCGATCCGCACCTACTTCTGAGCGGCCGCGGCCCGTGCGCTACGCGTACGTGACGATCATCCGTGTGGCCAGCGCGAACAGCAGCAACGCGAACACGCGCCGCAGCGCGGTGACCGGCAGGCGGTGCGCGAGGCGCGCCCCGAACGGCGCGGTCAGCACCGAAGCGACCACGATCGCGAACAGCGCGGGCAGCATCACGAACCCGACGGCGCCCGGCGGCAGGCCGTGCGCGGACCAGCCACTGACCACGTAGCCGATCGTGCCGATGATCGCAACGGGCACGCCGATCGCGGCGCCGGTGCCGATCGCGGTGTGCATCGGCACGCCGCAGAACGACATGAACGGCACGGTCAGGAACGCTCCGCCGGCCGACACCAGCCCGCAGACCACGCCGATCGCCACGCCGACGGCGAACAGCGGTCCCGGGCCCGGCAGGCCGCGAACCGCGGCGGGCTTGCGCCCGAGCAGCATCTGCACGGCGCCCGCGTAGACGATCAGCGCGAACGCCAGCGCCAGCGCCCGCTGCGACAGCCAGCCGGAGGCCAGCGTGGACGCGAGCGTGCCGACGACCATGCCCGGCACCATGCGTCGAACCACCCGCCAGTCGACCGCGCCGTGCCCGTGGTGCGCACGCACGCTGGCCGTCCCGGTGAACATCACCGAGGCCATCGCGGTGCCCAGCGCCAGGTGGACCGTGTGCTCGCTCGACAGGTCCTGCGCGGCGAACAGCGCGGACAGGATCGGCACCAGCGTCATGCCGCCGCCGATCCCCAGCAGACCGGCGAGCAATCCCACGAGCGCGCCCGCGCCCAGGTAAGCGGCCCACCAGGTCATCGGCGCGGCGGGCTCAGCCCCGGCCTTCCTCGACCGCGTGGCAGGCGACCTGCGCGCCGTCGGACATCGGGCGCAACGCCGGGCGCTCGGTGCGGCAACGCTCGTTGGCCAGCGGGCAGCGCGGATGGAACGTGCAACCGGGCGGCGGGTTCAGCGGGTTGGGCACCTCGCCCGCGACCGGCGTGCGCGCCTTGCCGGTCATCTGGATGTCCGGGATCGCGTCGAGCAGCATCCGCGTGTACGGATGCCGCGGCCGCGCGAACAGCGTGGTCTTGGGCGCCAGCTCGACGATCCGCCCGAGGTACATCACGCCGACGCGGTCGCTGACGTGGTGCACGACCGCGAGGTTGTGCGAGATGAACAGGTAGGTCAGGTCGTCGGCGCGCTGGATCTCGCGCATCAGGTTCAGCACCTGCGCCTGCACCGACACGTCCAGCGCCGACGTCGGCTCGTCGCACACCAGGAACTCGGGCTGCGAGGCCAGCGCCCGTGCGATCGACAGCCGCTGCCGCTGGCCGCCCGAGAACTGGTGGGGGTACTTCTCGGCGTCGGCGCCGGCCAGCCCGACGTGCCTGAGCAGCTGCTCGACGCGCGCGGCGATGGCCGCGTCGCCGTCGATCAGCCGGTGCACGCGGATCGGCTCCGAAATGATGTCGGCCACCTTCCAGCGCGGGTTCAGGCTCGCGTACGGGTCCTGGAAGATCATCTGCAGCTTGCTGCGCAGCGCCCTGCCCGTGGCGGTGCCCAGCGACTGGATGTCCGTGCCCTCGAACGTGATCTTCCCGCGCGAGGGCGCGTACAGCCCGACCAGCATCCGTGCGACCGTCGACTTGCCGCAGCCCGACTCGCCCACCAGCGCGAGCGTCTCGCCGCGGTTGATCTGGAAGCTCACGCCGTCGACGGCGCGCAGCAGCGCGCGCGGCTTGCGCTCGATCACGCGGTTCAGCCACGGCGCCGACACGTCGAAGATCTTGGCGATGTCCTCGACCACGACCAGCGGCTCGCGCGCGACGGCCGGGGCGGCCGGCTGGCGCGCGCGTTCGGGCGGTGCGACCGCCGCGGGCGGCGCAGCGGCCGCCGCACCCGGGCCGGGCCCGGCCTGGACCGGCTGCGCCGCCCCGGGGGCCGTTCGGCCCTGGGCGGCCCGGTCGGCGAAGCGTTCGATCAGGCTCATCGCAGGGCGGACTCCGTGGTTCTCATGCGGTCGAAGCGCGCTGTACGGTTGGTGCGCGCCGTGTGCGGTGGATTGTCACGCGCTGCGTGCCGTGGGATGGCGCGCGCCGCGGGCGGTGGGCTGCCGTGCACGGCTCCGGGGATCGCGCCCCGCTGCGCGGGGTGCCCTGCGCTGCCTTCGAAGACTTCGCGGTCCCACCGCGAAGTCTTCTCG
>CAYGZN010000447.1:0-2907 GCA_964354355.1 uncultured Burkholderiaceae bacterium
GCGTGGCCGCGCCCTGCGGCGCAACGCCGGCGGCTTCTCCGATCTGCACGAAGATCTCGTCCGGGCGGATCATGCCGAGCTCGTAGCGCGCACGCTCCTCGATCGCCAGCAGCCCCTGGCGCAGGTCTCGCACCTCGCCCTCGAGCGCCTGGTTGCGCACCCTCAGCCGCTGGTTCGCCTGGTGCTGCGCCACGACCTGCCGGTCGAGCTCCCAGACGCGCAGCCAGCCGCCCTTGCCGAGCCAAAGCGGGTACTGGATCAGCAGCAGCAGGCCGACCAACACCAGCGTGAACGCGCGCATCGCTCCGAGTCCGGCGAAAATGGCGGACCTCTTTTCAGACCAGGTTGTAGAACGCCGAGCGCCCCGGGTATTCGGCGACGTCGCCGAGGTCTTCCTCGATGCGCAGCAGCTGGTTGTACTTCGCGACACGGTCGCTGCGTGACATCGAGCCGGTCTTGATCTGCAGCGCGTTGGTGGCCACCGCGATGTCGGCGATCGTGGTGTCCTCGGTCTCGCCGGAGCGGTGCGACACGACGGCCGTGTAGTTGTTGCGCTTGGCCAGCTCGATGGCGGCGAAGGTCTCGGTCAGCGTGCCGATCTGGTTGATCTTGATCAGGATCGAGTTGGCGATGCCGGCCTCGA
Organism: uncultured Burkholderiaceae bacterium; assembly: GCA_964354355.1. GTDB lineage: Bacteria > Pseudomonadota > Gammaproteobacteria > Burkholderiales > Burkholderiaceae_E > CAYGZN01. Next base: position 644 of record CAYGZN010000447.1, read on the forward strand.
TGCCCTCGCGCAGGATCCGGGTGTTGGTCACGAACAGGTCGTCGCCGACCAGCTGGACGCGGTCGCCCAGCTGCTCCGTCAGGATCCGCCAGCCGTCCCAGTCGATCTCGGACATGCCGTCCTCGACCGAAATGATCGGGTACTTGTCGCACCAGGTGGACAGCAGGTTCGAGAAGTCCGCCGGCGTCAGCACCAGCCCTTCGCCTTCGAGGTGGTAGCGGCCGTCGCGGAAGAACTCGGAACTGGCGCAGTCCAGGCCGATGGCGATCTGCGAGCCCGCCTGATAGCCGGCGCGTTCGATCGCCTCGAGCACCAGCCGGATCGCCGCCTCGTGGTTCTCCACGTTGGGCGCGAAACCGCCTTCGTCGCCGACGGCCGTGCTCATGCCGCGGTCGTGGAGCAGCTTCTTGAGCGCCTGGAAGGTCTCGGCACCATAGCGGATCGCCTCGCGAAAGCTCGGTGCGCCCACCGGGATGATCATGAACTCCTGCAGGTCGAGGTTGTTGTTGGCGTGCGCGCCGCCGTTGATGACGTTCATCATCGGAACCGGCAGCGACATCGCGCCGGACCCGCCGAAGTAGCGGTACAGCGGCAGGCCCGACTCCTCCGCGGCCGCCTTGGCCACCGCCATCGATACGGCCAGCGTCGCGTTGGCGCCCAGGCGCGCCTTGTTCTCGGTGCCGTCGAGATCGATCAGCGTGCGGTCGAGGTAGGCCTGCTCCGAGGCATCCAGGCCCATGATGGCCTCGGAGATCTCGGTGTTGATGTTCTCGACCGCCCGCAGCACGCCCTTGCCGCCGTAGCGCGTCGCGTCGCCGTCGCGCAGCTCGATCGCCTCGCGCGACCCGGTCGAGGCCCCGGAGGGCACCGCGGCGCGGCCCATGACGCCCGACTCGAGCAGCACGTCGCACTCGACCGTGGGGTTGCCGCGCGAGTCGATGATCTCGCGGCCGATGATGTCGACAATCGTGCTCATGCTCAGATTCCTTCGACGACGATCATGTTGAACTGGGAGGTGGCGCCGGCCCGCTTGGCGCGCGCCTCGCGGTACAGCACCGAATCGTAGAACGCCTTGGCGGCAGCGAAGTCCGGGAATCGCGCCACCACCACGCGGCTCGGCACCCAGTTGCCCTCGAGCGCCTCGCTGTGCCCGCCGCGAACGAGGAACTCGCCGCCTGCGGCGGCGATCGCGCCCGGCGACAGCGCCTGATACTGCTTGTACTGCTCGGGATCGGAGACCTTGACGTCGGCAATCACGTAGGCAGGCATCGTTGAATCACTCCAGGGGGGATTGTTCGGGGAAACCGTCGCGCTTGACCAGCCGGTCCAGCTGCACCAGCGTGCCCAGCAGGGCCTCCAGCCGGCCCAGCGGCCAGGCGTTGGGTCCGTCGGACAGCGCGCGCGCCGGGTCGGGGTGCGTCTCCATGAACAGTCCGGCGACGCCGGCGGCGACCGCCGCGCGCGCCAGCAGCGGCACGAACTCGCGCTGGCCGCCCGAACTCGTGCCCTGCCCGCCCGGCAGCTGGACCGAATGCGTCGCGTCGAACACGACCGGGCATCCGGTCTCGCGCATGATCGCCAGGCTGCGCATGTCGGAGACGAGGTTGTTGTAGCCGAACGAGGCGCCCCGCTCGCAGACCATGATCGAGTCGCCGTCGCCGCCGGCGGCGAGCGCCGCCGCGCGCGCCTTGTCGGCGACGTTTCTCATGTCGTGGGGCGCCAGGAACTGCCCCTTCTTGATGTTGACCGGCTTGCCGCTGGCCGCGACCGCGCGGATGAAGTCGGTCTGCCGGCACAGGAACGCGGGCGTCTGCAGCACGTCGACGACGGCTGCCACCGGCGCCACCTGGTCGATGTCGTGCACGTCGGTCAGCACCGGCACGCCGATCGCGCGGCGGACGTCGTCCAGGATGCGAAGCCCCGCGTCGATGCCGGGCCCGCGAAACGACTCACCCGAGCTGCGGTTGGCCTTGTCGAACGAGGACTTGTAGATGAACGGCACGCCCAGCGCCGACGTGATCTCCTTGAGCCGGCCGGCGGTCTGCATGGCCAGCTCGCGCGATTCGATCGCGCACGGCCCGGCGATCAGGAACAGCGGCCGGTCCAGGCCGACGTCGAATCCGCACAACCGCATCGGCGCGAAGATGCTCAAGCGGCTGCGTGTGTACCGGGGCGACGCCCATCCCCATGAGGCGCAGCAGCCCGTGCCGCTCCCCTGAGGCGCGGCGGATAGCACCAGACGAGTCTCTTGACCCGAGCGTCAA
>CAYGZN010000448.1:0-2899 GCA_964354355.1 uncultured Burkholderiaceae bacterium
TCACATACACGTAGGGCGCGACATGCAGGCTGATCACCAGCGCGACGCCGGCGAACGAGTAGATGCTGAAGAGCGGATCGGTCGATCCGGTGATGGCGCGCCAGAACACGTTGATGAAGCCGGTGCCGGGCCGTGCGAGCGTCACCCACGCGACCGTCCCGACGAGCGGCGACACCAGGATCGGGACGAGGATCAGTCGATGGCCGAGCGTCGGGAACGCCATCGCGGTCCGCTCGACTCCGATCGCGAGCGCGACGCCGATCAGCACCGACGCCAGCGTCACGACCACGGCGAGCACGAATGTGTTGCGAAGGATCCGCGGCAGTTCCGGATCCTGCAGAAACTTGATCGCGGGGCGCAGGAACGACTCGTCGCCGACCAATCCGAGACCCGCCGCGACGATGAACACCAGAGGCACCAGCACCAGCGCCACCAGCACGGCGGCGAGGACGGTAACGAGCAGCCGATCGCCGCCCATCGTCGCGGACCAGGACACGGTGAACGGCCGCAGCGGCCGGCCTACCAGCCGAACAGCTTTCGCCAGCCCGGCACGCTTGCGGTGATGCGCCGATCGAACGCGATCGAGTCCTCCGGTGCGACCGGATTCCTCGGGGCCTCGAGCCAGGGCGCCTTCGGGTAGTCGGGCTTCACGCCGGCGATCACCGGTATCCAGTACGACGAGTCGGCGTGCATCTTCTGCGCCTCCGGCGTGAACAACCAGTTCATGAACAGCCGCGCGGCATTCGGGTGCGGCGCGGTTGCGCTGACCCCGGCGACCGCCGGCACGACGTAGGTCCAATCGTCCTGCGCGACGAATCGCACGGGCGCACCGGCGGCCACCTGGAACAGCGAACTCGGCGTCAGGTTGATGCCGATCGCCTGCTCGCCGGCGATCACCGCATCGGCGGTCGCGGCGGCGCTCTGATAGACGACGGCCTTCTGCTGCTTGATCAGCGTCTCGAGAAACGGCGCCCCCTCACGGTCCTGGACCATCAGCGTATTGCCGGCCGTCGAGCCGCCGGTTGGTGCCACGATGGCGATCTTCCCGGTGAAGCGCGGACTCAGCCAACCCTTGTAGCTGCGCAGCAGCTTGACGTCCTCGTCGTTCACCATGTTCGTGTTGTAGAGCACGCCGAGTTGGATCTGCGTGTACCCGAACGCGACGTTGGCGGCACGCAGTCCCGGCGGGAGCTTTTCGGCGCCCCGAGGCACGAACTCCGCCAGCAGCTTCTTTTCGGCGAGCGTACCAGCCATCGGGCCCATGCCGATCGTCGTGAACACGTCGGCCGGGCTGCGGCCACGCGCCGACTCGGTCACGAACTGCTCGACCAGCGGCAGCGTCGTCTTGCGGTTGATCTGCACGGCGATGCCGTACAGCTGCGTAAAGCGTTTCGAGACGGTCTCCGCGGAGTGCAGGCTGTCTGCGGTGTACCAGACGAGCTGTTTCTCGGCCCGCGCCTTCGCCTCGAGGTCATCCGCCCTGGCGGCAAGAAGCGGCATGACGCTCGCCGCCGACGCCGCGGCACCCGCCGCGAGAACCCGACGGCGCGTTGCTTCCCGACTCTGCATGTCTGCCCCCAGAAACGCTTCGTACTTGATTGGAGACGCAAGGATAAACCGATACGCCGCGCGATGGGAGATCGCGGCGCAACCGGCGAAACGCCTGCCTGTGCGACGGCTGCGCGGTGCGGTCTGATTCCGAAGAGCCTATTGCCAGGCCTTCGGTGCTAGACTGGCTCCGGCGAGTGCGCGGCGGCGCCAGCCGACGGTAGGGGAGACAAACGATGGGGCTGCACGATCCGCACCTGCCCGAAGAGCTGCGCATGCTGCGCGACACTACGCGGCGTTTCATGCGGGAAGAGGTCAGGCCGGTCGAGGACCGGATGCCGCACGACGCATTCGAGCTGCCCGCTGAGTTGCTCGCGCCGCTGCAGCGCAAGGCGCGCGAGATCGGCCTGTGGGCGATTCGCTCGCCTGCCGAGCTTGGCGGCGCGGGGCTGAGTCTGCTGGGCGCATCGATCGTCGCCGAGGAAACCGCACGCTGCCGGATGGGTGCGTACGTCCCCGCCTGCGGAGCGCTGGGCACGAGCCCGCCGAATCCGATCCTTCAGGGCACGCGCTACCACCTCGAGAAGTATGCGTTGCCGACCATCCGCGAAGGCCGCAAAGCGTTCGTCGCCATCAGCGAGGCGAGTGGCGGCTCTGACCCGGCACGCTCGATCCGCACCCGTGCGGTGCTCAAGGGCGACCGCTACGTGCTGAACGGCTCGAAGATGTGGATCACAGGCGCCGCGCAGGCCGACTGGGGCCTGGTCTTTGCCCGTACCGGCGAGCAGGGCCAGCGCGGCGGTATCACCTGCTTCATCATCGACGGGAAACCCAAGGGGATGACCTGCCGCGAGATTCCCGTGATTCGCTCGTACTCGCCGTACGAGGTGACGCTCCAGGACGTCGAGGTGCCGGTCGAGGACCGGCTTGGCGAGGAGGGCGAGGGCTTCAAACTGTGCGAATCCTGGCTGGTCGAGGGGCGCGTGCCCTATGCCGCGGCCACCATCGGCATCGCTCAGGAGGCGCACGAGATCGCCATCGCCTGGGCCAAGGAACGGGTCGTCTTCGGCTCTCGCCTGGCCGATAAGCAGGCGATCCAGTGGATGATCGCCGACAGCGAGATGGAGCTGCGCGCCGCGCGACTGCTGGTGTACGAAGCCGCGAACCGCTGCGATGCGCGCCAGCCGTTCAAGGTGGAGGCGTCGATCGCCAAGGTCGTGGCCACCGAGACAGCAGGCCGCGTGATCGACCGCGCGATCCAGATCCTCGGTGGCATGGGTGTCGCCAAGGAGATGCCGCTCGAGCGCTGGTACCGCGAGGCCCGCATCCGGCGCATCGGCGAGGGCCCCTC
>CAYGZN010000449.1:0-2896 GCA_964354355.1 uncultured Burkholderiaceae bacterium
GACGAAGGTGAACGGGTAGTCGGCCATGCTGCCGTGCCGCTTGGGCGGCTCGTAGTGCGGCACGAACGCCACGTCGCCACGCGCCACGTAGCCGGTCACCGTCATGATGTCGTCGACCGTCGTGCCGTACTTCTTCGCGTGCTCGTCGAGCCCCTTCTTGGCGGTCTCGCTGTAGAACTCGAACTTCTTGGTGGCGGTGGCGAACTTGCCGCCCCAGCCCCGCTTCAGCGTGTACTTCGGTCCGCTGAACATGCCCTTCGTGCGGAACTCGGCCCAGCCAGCGACCGCGGCGTCGCCCCTCAGCGGCTCCTTGGGCATCCACAGCGTCGCGCTGCTGATCTTGGCGGCGACTTCGGAGAACTCGAGCGCGTTGGTCGGCACCTTGCCGGTCTCGGGATCCTTGAACTCCTTCGAGAAGTAGTCGAAGAGGTTCGGGAAGCCCTTGGCCTTGAGTTTCTCGGCCAGCAGCCACACGACCTCGGTCTCCTCCTGCTTCACGTCCCACAGCCGCTTGACCGCGCCCTGCTGGATCGATGCATAGCCGTAGCCGTTGCCCATGTTGGTCACGATCGACCAGCCCTCGGCCGAGTTGAAGGTCGAGGGCAGCACGATGTCGGCGAACTGGGTCATCTCCGACGGGTTGGTCACCATGTGCACGAAGAACGGCACCTTCGCCATCACCGTGTCCCAGCGCTCCGCGCCGGTGCACGAGAAGTTGAAGTTCGCCCACGACGCGATGAACACCTTGCACGCGCCCGGATCCTTGAGCATCCCATTGGCGACATTGTTGGTGACGACGCCGCTGCCGGGGCGGGCGTTCATCATCGCCGGCATGTCCTTTTCGCCGCGGCCGTCGAGCTTCTTGCCCGCGCCGGCCTTCTTGGCGAGCTCGTCGACATAGGCGTCGGACTTCGGGAAGGCGCCGATCGGCACGCTGCTGCTCTGCCACACGCCGCCTTCAGCGTCGATCGAGCCGAGTAGGCCGTTGAGCGCGTGCACCGCCATCGCGCTGTAGGTGCCGCGGGGATGCATGGCCGCACCCGGGCCCATCCAGACCGCGGTCTTCGGCGCGGCCTTGCCCATCGCGCGCGCCACGCGCGCGATCTGCGCGGCGGGAATGCCGCTCTCCTTCTCGGCCCACGCGGGCGTGCGGTCCTTCAGTTCCAGGTTCCACCACCGGACGACGCCGAACGTTTCCTTCTCAGCGAAAGCCGCCTCGTCCACCGGCTTGCCGGCGACGAACAGGTTCTTGCCGTCCTTGAAGTCACCGACGAACTCGCGGCTCCACAGCCCTTCGGTCAGCAGCACGTGAGCGATCGCGCCGGCCAGCGCACCGTCGGTGCCCGGCAGCAAGGGAAGCCACTCGTGGGCCTTGGCGGCGACGTTGGACAGCCGCGGGTCGATTGCGATCACCGTGCCGCGCGCGACGATCTCGTGGAAGCGGTGGATCGTGTTGGGCACCATCCGGTTCGACGCCAGCGGGTCGCAACCCCAGACGACCAGGCAGTTGGTCTTCTCGAGGTCGTAGTCGCGATAGCCGAAGAAACCCTGGGTCAGGCCCGGGCCCATCTTCTCGGCTTCGGCGCAGATCGCGCTGTGCGAGAAGTAGTTGGGCGTGCCGAAGATCTTGGGCAGCGTGCCGTACAGAAGATCGGTGGAGGTGGGCGAATAGCGGCCGCGCATGTAGACGAGCTTTTCGGGCTCGTTGGCCTTGCGCAGCTCGATCATCCTGTCGGCGACGGTGTTCAGCGCCTCGTCCCAGCTGATCGGCACGAACTTCGGATCGATGCCGCGGCCCTTGGCCGCGTTGGTGCGCTTCATCGGCACCTTGATCCGGTCCGGATCGTAGACCTGCTGCGGGATCATGTGGCCGCGCGGGCAGACGAAGCCGTGGTTGGTCTTGCTCATCGGGTTGCCGCGCACCCGCACCGCGCGACCGTCCTGAACGAAAATCTGGATCGCGCACCACTGCGTGCAGCCCTGGCAGGTGCTGGCCACCCAGTCGCCCTTGGCCGGCGTGCCGCCTTTCATCTTGCGCGGCGCCATCGCCGCCGACACCGGGGGTTGCGTGGCACAACCGGCAGCCAGCAGGCAGCTGGTCGCGGCCGACGCCTGGATAAAGGCACGTCTCGTAAGCCTCATAGCTCCTCCGTAGCGACGATTCGAGAATCGTGGAACGGTCGAACTGTGCGCCGCACAATTCGGAGCAATTTGATGAGGATCAAAAGCCCTACGTCGGCAATGGAATTGCTAAGCGAATCACTCGGCAAAGGTGGACGAATGGCACGGTGGCCGTTGCGCGCCGCGGCCGCAATTGCGCCGCCTTGCCGTGTCGCGGGACGTTCCTTCGGCAGGCGCCGTCGTCCCGGGCGCCAGACCGGCGCAGGTTACAAGGTGCGTCTCAGCCGAGGACGAAATTGAACACGTAACCGACGACCAGGATGCCGGCGGCCACGATGCCGACGAAGGTCGCGAGCAGCCGCAGCTTCAGCACCTTGCGCAGGATGACCATCTCGGGCAGCGACAGTGCAATCACGCTCATCATGAAGGCCAGCACGGTGCCGAGCGCCGCGCCCTTGGCCAGTAGCGCCTCGACCACCGGGATCACGCCGGCGGCGTTGCTGTACATCGGCACGCCGATCAGCACTGCCAGCGGCACCGCCCACCAGGCCTCCCTGCCCATGAAGCTGGCCATGAAGTCCGCCGGCATATAGCCGTGGATGCCGGCGCCGATTGCAATGCCCGCAACGATGTACGGCCAGACGCGGCCGACGATTTCGCGGATAGAGGCGAAACCGGCGTCGATGCGCTCGGCCCAGGAAAGTTGCGCGGTCTCGCCTTCTGCGCTCACCGCGCGCAGCTGCCGCATCCAGTCTTCCAGGTAGTGCTCCATCTT
>CAYGZN010000450.1:0-2885 GCA_964354355.1 uncultured Burkholderiaceae bacterium
GGCGTCGGACGCGGCATCGGCGCTGAGCCCGGGAGCGGACGCGCGCCGCTCAGCGGCGCAACACCCGGAACGAGTCGAGGAACACCGCCGCCTGTTCGCGGTCGACCTGCGGCCCGAGCACCACGCACTGCCACGCCCGCCGCTCGTGCGTAACGAAGCGCGCGAGCAGCGTGGCAGGCTGTTCGCGCATCCGCCCCGCGGCCTCGATCTCGATGCCCGTCGCGGTGCCGACCGGCTTGCCCTGCGCATCGACGATCGGCACCGACACCGGTCGCGACGCCCGCTCGGTGCCGCCGATGTTGCGAACCATCGCGATGCGCATCGCGTCGGCCGCCTTGCGCGCGACCTCGCCCTGGTCCGGCAGGGCCACCGCGCCGACCGTGAAGCTGGCCTGCCCCGCCTGCGCGCCGCGCATCGTCATGTCCACGCGCAGTCCGTCCAGGTTGACCGGTCGCGTCATCCGCGCCGGCTTGGCGGGCAGCAGCACGACGAACCCGTCGTCGTCGGCGCGCACCTCGCGCCAGTCGTACGCCGGTGAGCAGCCGATCGCCGCCAGCGCCGCGACGGCCACGCCGATCCAGCGGAATCGACCGGACGGCGCCAGGCGCCCGAGCCCCGCCGTCGGTTCGCGCCGCGCCGTCGGTTCGAGCGCGGCCGTCGGTTCGACCGCGGGCGTGCGTTCGCGCGGCGCAGACTCGCACGCGCGCGCGTCGGCCCGGGTCTGATTCATCGCATAATGGCAGCCGCGCGGCCGCGCCACCTGCGTTCGACCGTTTGCCGTCACCATCGGGATCACGCCATGCTCTACGAATTCAAGTCGAAGGCGACCGGCTCGGTCGTCATGACCGGACCGGTGGCCGAGCGCCTGCTGTCGATCGTCGGCAAGTCGCCGGGGCCGCAGGGGATCATCACCGTCGAGCAGATGGGACCGGCGATCGCCGCGCTGCAGGCCGCGATCGCGCAGGAAAGCGCCGAGCCCCCGCGCCAGCCCGGCGACACCGGCCGCAGCGAGCCGGCCGCCGACGAGACCCCCGACGCGCGGCACTCGATCTCGCTCGCTCAACGCGCCTGGCCTTTGCTCGAGATGCTCGGGCAGGCCAAGGCCGCCGGCAAGGACATCACCTGGGGCGTGTGAGAGCCTCGAGAGGCGGGGGCCCACGGCAGCCCGCCTCTCAAGGAGCCGGCCGCGCGGATGCGGCCGGGCCTGGCCCAGGAGGGCCGGATGCGACGCGCGGATTACTTGGTCGGAGCGCGCACGCGCAGGTCGTTCTTGACCGACTTGACGCCGGACACGCTCTGGGCCGTCTTGACCGCCGCGTCGATCTCGGCCTGGCTGGACGCGAAGCCGCTGAGCTGCACGACGCCGCGGGTGGTCTCGACCGAGATCGCGGTGGAGGGGACGCCCGGGGCGGTCGCCAGATCGGTCTTGACCTTGGTCGTGATCCAGGAGTCGTCGAGCCAGTTTTCGGAGTTCGATGCGGTCGGGCCGCTCGTCGAGCAGGCGGCCAGGCCGACGGCGATCAGGGCTGCGGCCACGAATTGGGTGACGGTGCGACGGGACATGGAATTCTCCTGGCTGGGACTGCGGATGTTGTTGGCGGCCAGAGCAGACGCTGCACGCTCTTTCCGTGCCGGCTGGACCGCCGGACTGCGCAAGCTTAGCCGATCCACGCGCCGGTGCAAAGAAACAACGACCGGGGCACGACGCAAGCGCCAGGCGGCGCGGCGGATGTGCCACGGCTCAGGCGAAGAAGCGATCGGCCGAGAAGCGCGGGTCCGCGTCCCCGATCGGCTTGACGATGCCATCGACCCGGACCACGGGCGTTCCCAGCGCTGCCGATTCCCCCAAGGCCGCCGGCCCGCCCGGAACGTTCGCGTCGGCTTCGACGCCCATGCTCAGCATGCCCTGGCAGAACACCAGGTTGCGGGTGACCTTGAGCACGTCGAGGCGGCCCTCGAGCCACGCGCCCTGCGGCACCGGCGCCAGGAAATCGGCCGACAGGCTGACGGTCGACATGAACCGGTGCAGTCCGGCCTGCAGGTTGGCGCCGACCACCAGCAGCATGTCGGCCATCGTCAGCAGCATCCCGCCGTGGCAGAACCCCGACGGGCTGCAGTGGCGGCGCTGCACGCGGATCGCGAGCACGAGCCGCTCGCCGTCGCGGCGGCCGTACAGCGGACCCACCGTCTCGATGTAGGGGTTGGCGCCCAGCGCCATCGCGCGAAAACCCGCCGGAATGCCGTGGCCGGCGCTCATCAGCCCAGGCTCGAGGCCAGCGCGCGGCGCAGCTCGGACTCGTCGCGGCCGGAGCGGTGCGCATAGTCCTTCAGCTGGTCCTCGCCGATGCGCCCCACGCTGAAGTACTGCGCCTGCGGGTGCGAGAAGTAGAAGCCGCTGACGCTGGCGGCCGGCATCATCGACAGGGATTCGGTCAGGCCCATGCCGATCTCCTCGCAGCGCAGCACGTCGAACATCGCGCGCTTGACGGTGTGCTCGGGGCACGCCGGATAGCCCGGCGCGGGCCGGATGCCCCGATACGCCTCGCGCACCAGTTCGTCGACGCCGAACGCCTCGTCGGGCGCATAGCCCCACAGGTCCTTGCGGACCCGCTCGTGCAGGCACTCGGCGAAAGCCTCGGCGAGCCGGTCGGCGATCGCCTTGAGCATGATGCCCGAGTAGTCGTCGAGCAGCGCGGCGAACTCGGCCTCCTTGCGCTCGATGCCGATGCCGGCGGTCACCGCGAACAGGCCGATGTAGTCGGCGATGCCCGAGGGCCGGCCGTCGAGGGTGCGCGGCGCGATGTAGTCGGCCAGGCACTTGTTGTCGACGCCTTCGCGCTTGGCGTTCTGCTGGCGCAGGTTGCGCCACACGAACGCGACCTCGG
>CAYGZN010000451.1:0-1123 GCA_964354355.1 uncultured Burkholderiaceae bacterium
GCAGATGAAGCAGGACGAGGCGGGCCACGCCGACAGCGCCCAGGCGCTGGGCGCGGCGCCGATGCCGGCGCCGGTGCGGGCCGCGATGCGCGCCGCGGCCAAGGTCATGACGACGACGGCGCACTACCTCTAGCGCCACATGTCGCGCTTGATGATTCCGTCGGCCCTGACGCCGTCGGCCCGCGGGCAGCGGGTTCAACACCCGTTTTGACTGCGGGGGCCGATCCCGGATATCATCACGGGCTTGACTGAATCCGACAGGCCATGAAGACTTTCTCCGCCAAACCGCATGAAGTGCGCCGCGACTGGTTCGTCGTGGATGCCGCCGACAAGGTGCTCGGGCGCCTTGCCGCCGAGATCGCGCTGCGCCTGCGGGGCAAGCACAAGCCGGAGTACACGCCGCACGTCGACACGGGCGACTTCATCGTCGTCGTCAACGCCGGGCGCATCCGCGTGACCGGCGCCAAGCCCCAAGACAAGAAGTACTACCGGCACAGCGGCTATCCCGGCGGCATTTCCGAGACCAACTTCGAGAAGATGCAGTCCCGGTTTCCGGGGCGCGCGCTGGAGAAGGCCGTCAAGGGCATGCTGCCCAAGGGGCCGCTGGGCTACGCAATGATCAAGAAGCTCAAGATCTACGCCGAGCCCACCCACCCGCATTCCGCCCAGCAGCCGCGGCCGCTGGAAGTCTGATCGCTGCCAACGCGCCAGGATCCATCACATGATCGGTGAGTACAACTACGGGACCGGCCGCCGCAAGACCTCGGTGGCACGTGTGTTCATCAAGAAGGGCACCGGCGCCATCGTCGTCAACGGCAAGCCGCTCGACGACTACTTCGCCCGCGAGACCGGCCGGATGGTCGTGCGCCAGCCGCTCGAGGTGGCCAGCGTGATGGGCGAGTTCGACATCCGCGCCAACGTCGAGGGCGGCGGCGAGTCGGGGCAGGCCGGTGCCGTGCGCCACGGCATCACCCGCGCGCTGATCGACTACGACGTGGCGCTCAAAGGGGTGCTGTCCAAGGCCGGGCTGGTCACGCGCGACGCCCGCGAGGTCGAGCGCAAGAAGGTCGGCCTGCACAAGGCGCGACGTCGCAAGCAGTTCTCCAAGCGCTGACGCGCGCAG
>CAYGZN010000451.1:1133-2881 GCA_964354355.1 uncultured Burkholderiaceae bacterium
CGCGCGCAGCGGCCGTCCGTCCCCGACCGGCGGGGTGCACTTAACGCCGGCAAGACCGCCTGCGACAATGTCGGCAGGCGGTTTTTCTTTGTGTCGCACCCAGCGGTCTTTCCAGGAGGCAACATGGCGCAGTCCACGATTCGCGTCGGCATCGTCGGCGGCACCGGCTACACCGGCGTCGAGTTGCTGCGCCTGCTGGCCCAGCATCCGCACGCCCGGATCGAGGCGATCACCTCGCGCAAGGAAACCGGGATGCCGGTGTCGGAGATGTTTCCGTCGCTGCGCGGCCGGATCGACCTGGCGTTCACCGACCCGGCGCAGGCGCCGCTCGATCGCTGCGACGTGGTCTTCTTCGCCACGCCGCACGGGGTCGCGATGGCCCAGGCCCGCCAGCTGCTGGCCGGCGGGGTCAAGGTCATCGACCTGGCCGCCGACTTCCGCCTGAAGGACCCGGCCGAGTTCGAACGCTGGTACAAGATGCCGCACGCCTGCACCGATCTGCTGGCCGAGTCGGTGTATGGGCTGCCCGAGGTCAACCGGGACGCGATCCGCCGGGCACGGGTGATCGGCCTGCCCGGGTGCTACCCGACCTCGGTGCAGCTCGGCCTGCTGCCGCTGCTGGAGCCCGCCGCGGGCGACCTGATCGAGACCCACTCGATCATCGCAGACTGCAAATCGGGCGTGTCGGGGGCGGGCCGCAAGGCCGAGATCGGCACGCTGCTGGCCGAGGCCAGCGACAACTTCAAGGCCTACGCGGTGGCCGGCCACCGCCACTGGCCCGAGATACGCCAGGGCCTGACCGCCATCGCCGGGCGTCCGGTCGACCTGATCTTCACGCCGCACCTGGTGCCGATGATCCGCGGCATCCACTCGACGATCTACGCGCGCCTGACGCCCGCCGGGCGCGACGCCGACCTGCAGGCGCTGTACGAGCGGCGTTACGCGGGCGAGCCGTTCGTCGACGTGATGCCCGCGGGGTCGACGCCCGAGACGCGCTCGGTACGGGCGTCCAACTTCGTTCGCATCGCCGTGCACCGCGCTCGCGGCGGGGCGTCGGACACCGTGATGATCCTGGTCGTCGAGGACAACCTGGTCAAAGGCGCGTCGGGCCAGGGCGTGCAGGTCATGAACCTGATGTTCGGGCTGCCCGAGGACACGGGCCTGAACCAGGTGCCGGTGCTGCCCTGACGCGCGCATGCGATTGCCGACGCGCCGTCGCCTCTCGAGGCTGCCCCGGGTCGCGCTGCGTCACGCGGTGCCCCTGTGGCGGCGGATCGCGACGGTCGCCATCGGGGGGGCGATCGCGATCGCGGTCGGCGCGGTGGGCGCCGGCTGGCTCTGGAGATCCGTTGGCGCACCGGCGGGTTCGCCGCAGCCCGGACGGCCGCTGTCCTCGTCCGAGCCGGTCGATGCGGGCGTCGCCGCGCTCGAGGCGGAGCGCGACCGGCTCGCGACGCTGGCCAACGCCGCGGACAGCGAGTTGCGCGTCGAGCGGGCCGCCGTCGAGCGCCTGGCGCAGCAGGTGCGCACGCTCGAAGGCGACAACGCCCGGCTCAAGGCCGACCTGGCCTACCTCGAGAGCCTGCTGCCCGCGGGCGGCCCGGCCGGCGAGAAGGGCCTGTCGATCCGCCGGCTCGAAGTCATGCCGGCCGAAGCGGCCGCCAACGAGTACCGCTACCGCGCGCTGCTCGTTCAGAGTGGCCGCGACGACCGGGATTTCGTCGGCAACCTGCAGTTCGCCGTCTCGG
>CAYGZN010000452.1:0-2512 GCA_964354355.1 uncultured Burkholderiaceae bacterium
CCTGCCCGAGCTGTGGTGCCGCCTTCCCCGACAGGCCGATTCTGACGGTCCGCACGCTGGACGACCCGGTCGACGCCGACGACGAACCGATCGTACTGACTGAACGGATCGACCTGCAGGATCCGGTCGGGCTGAACGACCCGATCGTGTTGCCCGAGCCCGTCGGCCTGGGCGACCCCATCGATCTGGGCGACCCGATCGGCTTGGGCGATTCGGACGCGTTGCGTGCCCCGGCCGAACGCGCGGCCGCGCTCGCGCCGACGGACCCGCGTGCCGCGGACTCACCTGCCGACGCGACCGAACCCGCCACCGCATCCGCGGACGCCGGGCCCAGGACGCCGCACGTGTCGCTCTTCGACCGCATCGCCGAGCGCGGCCTGCGGTCGCCCCCGGCGGCACCGCCGTCGCCGCCACCCGTGCCCGAGCCGCCACCCGTGCCCGAGCCGACTGCGAGCGCGCCGGCGCCGCCCGGCGCATCCGATGAATCGCTCACGAATCCGACGGCCCGACTGCCCGCATCCGCATCCGCATCCGTCACGCCGGGCCGACGCCGGCCCCGTCTCGCATGGATCGCAATCGTCCTGGTCGCGGCGGCGCTCGTGGCGCTCCTCGTGAATCGTGATCGCGGTGCCCGCGATCCGACCGCCGCGCCCCCCGGGGCGGGCGCCCCTCGCGTCGACGCGCCCGCGCCGGTGCCATCGCACGATGCACCGATCGTCAAGCCGGCCGCATCGACGGACCCCGCTCCGGCTGCACCCGCCCCGGCGGCGAAGTCACCCGCCCCCGCGGCCGGCGCCACGACCGGCGCCCCTGCTGCTGCACCCGCAGCGGCCGTGGACCCCGCCGTCACACCCGCCTCCCCCGCCACGGCCGCCGTGCCCAACGTGCGGGCGCGAGGCCCGCAACCCGCCACCCAGGCGCCGCCTGCATCGGGCCGCGTCGATTGCACCCGCGCGGTCGCCGCGCTGGGGTTGTGCGATACGCCTTTACCGAAAGAGGAAGAGTGATGATGAGACTTCGCTTCGCAACCGCCGCAATGACGCTGGCATGCCTGGCCGCCGTCGCCGATGCACATGCCGCCGCCGAATACAAGATCGTCACGGCCTCCGAGCGCGGCACCTACATCCAGATCGGCCGGGACCTGGGCAAGATCATCGCGCCACCGGCCGACATCAGTCTCGATGCGCTGCCGTCCGCGGGCTCCACGGAGAACGTGCGGCGGCTGCGCTACGAACCGGGCGTCAAGCTCGCGCTCGTCCAGTCCGACGTGTACCAGGCGTACCTCGACCTGGCCGCGGGAGGCAGCCGGGAAGCCCGGGACCTGATCCGGCCCCTGCGCGTGGTGCTTCCCCTGTATAACGAGGAAATCTATTTCATCGTGCGCGCCGACTCCAATCTGAACTACGTGCACGAGATCCGGGACGCGAAGATCAGCGCGGGCCCGATCGGCAGCGGAACGGCGCTCACCACCACGACCCTGTATCGGCAGATGTTCGGCCAGGCCCCTTCCGAGTCCCGCACGACCTTCCAGTCCAACGAGGACGGGCTGGCCAAACTCGTGACCGACAAGTCGGTCGACGTGGTGGTGATCGTCGCAGGCCAGCCTGCCAAGGTGCTGCTCGACATGAAGCCCGAGGCACGCAGCCTGATCCGGCTGCTGAAGGTCGACCCCGAGCACGCGGCCACCAAGGCGGCCCTGAAGACCTACTTCCCCGCGACCGTCCGGGCTGCCAGCTACCCCAACCTGATCTCCGACGACCTGCCCGGAATCGCCGTCAAGGCGTTCCTCGTCACGTACGACTACAACACGGCCGGCACCGTCGGCTACCTGTCCGGTTTCGCACGGTCCCTGTGCACGAACTTCCCCAAGTTGCAGGCCGAAGGCCATCCGAAGTGGCGTGAGGTCAAGCTCGAGATGCCCGAGGTCGGTCGCGGCTGGGCCTACTATGGGCCGACGGCCAAGGAACTGACCGCCTGCCTCGTGGGCAAGCCGGTCGCCCCCGCGCCGCGCGGCTGCAGCCAGCAGGAGCGCGTGCTGGGGCTGTGCAAGTAGTCGATCCCCCTCCGCCGCCGCGTCACCAGGCCTACGTCGGATTCTGGGCCCGTGTCTGGGCGACCCTCATCGACACGGCCCTGGTGCTCGCGGTCACCGTGCCCCTGCTCGCCGCGACCTACGGGTGGTCCTATTTCGATCCGCAGACGCTGGGCTCGGCGCCCGGCGTGGCGGACATCGTGATCTCGTACGTCGCGCCCGCCGTGGCCGCGGTCGCCTTCTGGCTCGTCGGACAGGCGACCCCGGGGAAAATGGCGATCTCGGCTCGAGTCGTGGATGCGTCGACCGGGAACACGCTGACCCTTCGTCAGTCGGTGGTTCGCTACCTGTCGTATTTCGTCTCCGCGCTCCCGCTGGGGGCCGGCTTTCTCTGGGTGGCCTTCGACGCGAAGAAGCAGGGTTGGCACGACAAGCTGGCCGGCTCGCTCGTCGTGCGGGCCAGGGACCGCAGATGACCGG
>CAYGZN010000452.1:2522-2876 GCA_964354355.1 uncultured Burkholderiaceae bacterium
CCCGACGTTCTGGCGCAGGCTATCGCGTCGGGCCGTCTGCCGCCCCGCCTGGCACAAACCCCGGGGGGCGGTGGCTATGCGGATCAGTTGTTCGGGGGCCTGCACAGCATCCCGAAGGGCCCCGCGACCTGACAGGATCCGGTGCAGCAGCGGGTGTTGCGGTCGCTGCACGACTGCCCGTCAGGGATGCAGATCGACGTGGAGCCCATGCGCGTGGACACGCCCGGCATGCTGCCCTTGGTGTCGGCATCGGCAGGCGGCGTGGCCGCGCAGGCGCACAGCAATGCCAGGGGCAGGACGAACAGACCGAGGCGCTTCATGGCTGGCGTCTCCGTGATCCTTCAACGGCCCGAA
>CAYGZN010000453.1:0-2876 GCA_964354355.1 uncultured Burkholderiaceae bacterium
CCCGCAAAGCCCGCCACCTCGACATTGGGGTAGTGGCCGAGGACCTCGCGGGCGATCTCCATGCGCTCCTCCTGGCCGAAGTACGGCTTCTTGGACCGGCTGTCGGCCACGCCGACCACCAGCCTGCCGAAGATCTTGGCTGCCCGCCTCACGATGTCCTCGTGGCCGCGGGTGAGCGGGTCAAACGTTCCGGGGTAGACCGCGATCACCATCACGAGGCTCCGTCACTGAGTCGCAGCAGATGATAATGGACTTGTCCGGCTTTGTCGGCCCGGTGCAACTTCAGCCCGGGCACACGGGCGAGCAGCGCCGCGCCGGCGTCGAGCGCGAACTCGCACTCGACGTAGACCCAGGCGCCGGGCGCAAGCCGGGCCGGCAGCAGCGGACCCACGCGATCCAGCCAGCCCTGGTGGAACGGCGGGTCGAGGAACACCAGGTCGAACGTGCCGGGCTGCGCACCCAGCCAGGTCGGCGCGTCCGCGCGAACGATCTGCACCTGTTCGGCGCGAAGCCGGCGCTGCACCTCGCGCAGCCGCTCGACGGCCGACGCGTCACGCTCGACCATCACGACCTGCGCCGCGCCCCGCGACGCCGCCTCGAAGCCCAGCGCGCCCGTGCCGGCAAAGAGGTCGAGGCAACGCCAGCCGGTCAGGTCCTGGCCGAGCCAGTTGAACAGCGTCTCGCGCACCCGGTCCGGCGTCGGTCGCAGGCCCGGCAGGTCGACGACCGGCAGCGGCGTGCGCTTCCAGGCACCGCCGACGATCCGGACGCTGCGCGGCGCCCCCCGTGCGCTAGCGGCCCGGCTCACCGGAGCCGACCACGACGGTCACGAGCCCCTCGGGGTTCACCCTCCGCTGGAACGCGTCGCGCACCTGCGCGGCGGTGACCTGCTGGACGTTGTCGGTCCAGCGCTCGAGGTAGTCGAGCGGCAGCCGGTAGAACCCGATCGCCGCCAGGTTGTCGAGGATCTTGCGGTTGGAATCGATGCGCAGCGGAAAGCCGCCGGTCAGGTTCTGCTTGGCCGCCTCGAGCTCGGCGGCGCTCGGGCCGTCGCGCACGAACCTGCGCACGGTCTCGCGAATGACGGCGAGCGCCTCGTCGGTCTGCTGCTTCTGTGTCTGCAGCCCGACCGCGAACGGCCCCGGCTGCGCCATCGGCGAGAAGTACGAGTAGACGCTGTACGACAGGCCGCGCTTCTCGCGGACCTCGGTGGTCAGGCGCGACACGAAGCCGCCGCCGCCCAGCACGTAGTTGCCGACGAACAGCGGGAAGAAATCGGGGTCGCCCCGCGCGATCGCCGGCGCGCCCATCAGGATGTGGCTCTGGCTGGCAGGGTGCGCGATGCGGCGCTCGGCCGGTTCCGGTTGCGTCACCGCCGGCAGCGCGGCCAGCGGCTGGCCCGCGGGCAGGTCGCGCGTGAGCCGCTCGGCGATCGCTTCGGCCTCGCCGCGCGTGACCGCGCCGATCATCGAGACGACCGCGCCAGCCGCGCCGAAATGACGCCGATGGTGCTCGACGAGGTCCGCCCGTGTGATGGCCGCGATCGACTGCGGCTCGGCCTGGCGCCCGTATGGGTGCTGCGGGTAGAGCATCGCGTTGAACGTGCGCTGCGCGATCCAGTCGGGCTTGGTCTGCGATTCGCGCAGGCCCTGGGTCACGCGCTCGCGCTCGCGCTCGAGCAGCGCCGGCGGAAACGTCGGCCTGGACACCAGCAGGGCGATCAGCTCGACCGCCTGGTCGCGCTCGGGCTGGCGGGTCAGCGTGCGCAGGCTGACGCTGGCGCGGTCGTCGCCGGCCCCGCCGCCGCGCGAAGCCCCGAGGTCGGCGAAGCGTTCGGCCAGCGCGGCCTCGTCCAGCCCATCGACGCCGCGCCCGAGCATCGCCACGGTCAGCGACGACAGGCCGTCCTTGCCGGGCGGGTCCAGGCGCGAGCCGGCGTCGAAGTCGATGTTGACGTCGAGCATCGGGATCGCGTCGGCGCGTACGAAATACACCCGCGTGCCGCGCGACGTCGTCCAGTGCTCGATCGGCAGCACGGCCGCCGCGATCGACGACCACAGCAGCAGCGACAGGGCCAGCAGGCGGGCGGGCAGCGCGCGCACGTCAGTGCCTCAGGCCGGCCGGTGCCGCGGCGGGCTTGCGTTCGCCGATCGGCTGCGGGATCAGCGTGGCCACCGTGAGGTCGTCGTCGCCGAAGTACTTCGCGGCGACGGCCTTGACCTCGTCGCCCGTCACCGAGCGGACCTGCTCCAGGATGCGGTCCGCGTCGCGGTGCGAGAACCCGGCGATCTCCAGCCGCGCCAGTTCCATCGCCTGCGCGAACACCGAGTCGCGCTTGTAGACCTGGCCGCTGACGTACTGGACCTTGACGCGCGCGAGCTCCCGGTCGGGCACGCCCTCGCGCGCGATGCGCGCGATCTCCGCGCGCAGCGCACGCTCGACGTCTTCGGTCGTGCGGCCGTCGGCCGGCGTGCCGTCGAGCACGAACAGCGCCGGGCCGCGCTGCGCGAGGTCGTAGCCGGCGCCGGCGCGATTGGCGATGCGCGCCTCGCGCACGACGTTGCGCGTCAGGCGGGTGCTGTCGCCGCCGTCGAGCAGGCTGGACAGGACCTCGAGCGCATACGGCTCGCGACTGGCGTCGACCGCACTCAGGCCCGGCACCCTAAAGGCCATCGTCACGTACGGGTTCTCGGCCGGCGCCCTGACCTGCAGCCGGCGGACCCCGCGCTGCGGCGGCTCGGTCTGCGGCCTGCGCTCGGCCAGCGCGCGCTGCGGCAGCTGGCCGTAGGTGGCCTCGGCGAGCCGGAACACTTCGTCGGGCTCGACGTCGCCCGCCACCACCAGCAGCGCGTTGTTCGGCGCGTACCAGTCGCTGT
>CAYGZN010000454.1:0-2873 GCA_964354355.1 uncultured Burkholderiaceae bacterium
CCGAAGAGATCAAGGCGACCGTGGCGCCCTTCGGCGACGACCACGTCGACGAATACCGGGTCGGACTGTCGGTCGGCGACAGCGACGAGGTGGCGCAGGGCGTCGTGTGGCCGCTGCTCGGCGCCGAGAGCGACACCGACGAGCCGACCCCGCTCGAGCGCATCCGCGAGACCCTGCGCGAAGCCGGCGTGTCCGAGCTGCGGACCTGGCCGGACCTGTCCGAACCCGAGTACTGCGAGGACTGCGGCGCGCCGCTGTATCCGAACCACAAGGGCGAGGTCGTGCACGCCGAGATGCCCGAGGACGCCGAGCCCGAGAACCCGCACTTCCACTGAGCGGTCAGGAGCCGGCCAGGCGGCGCCTGGCCTGTTCGATCCGCTCGTCCAGGTACGCGTTGTAGAAGTCGCGCGAACCGTAGCCCAGCAGCCGCTCGGCCAGTTCGCCCCCCGGCCCGACGAACACCACGGTCGGGGTGACCGTCACTGCGAACTCCCGTGCCAGCGATACGCCCGTGACACCGCTGGCGGCCCCGATCGGGCGGTCGTCGGCCACGTCCAGCTCGAAGAACAGGATGCCGCGCTGCGGGGCCTCGGCGGCCAGGTGCCGCAGGCTGTCGCGCCGCAGCGCGATGCAGTAGGGGCACCCGGCGCGGCTGAACATCAGCACGATCGGCATGCGCCCGGTGCGGCTCGCCTCCAGGGCGCCCTTCCAGTCGGGCGGCCCCGGCAGCGGGACGTCGGACGTGCGCCGCGCCACCTGCGCGGCCGAATCCACGGCCGGCACTGCGAAGACCGCCGCCACGCTCGCCGCCGCGATCAGCCGGCGTCGAAAAGGCTGCTCCATCGCCAGATCATAGGCCGCTGCCGGACGATTGACTGTATGCGCACATGCGCATACAGTCGCGTCCCAGTTGCCACCGACCCGAGCGGACCGCGCGCGGGCACGAGAAGGGCAAGGTCCGGAGGAGCCGTGGACGACCGGTCCCGGGTGTTCGACACCGTCTCGCGCTACTTCTCGCTGCTCGCCGAGCCGATGCGCGTGCGCATCCTGCACGCGATCTGCCACGGGCCGCGCACGGTCAACGCCATCGCCGACGAAGCGGGCGCGTCGCAGACCGCCGTGTCGCGCCACCTCAACCTGATGTACCGCGCGGGCGTGCTGTCGAGACGCCGCCAAGGCAACTCCGTGTACTACGGCGTCGTCGACACCACGCTGACCGACATTTGCCGCACCGTGTGCACGCGCATCGTCGCAAGCGCCGACGCCGCGAACGACCGCTCACGGATGCTCGCGCTGGCCCGCGACCTGCAGGGTCGCGACCCGCGAGATCGCGAACGGGCTCGCCCGGCCTGAACGCGGGCGAGTCGAATGCAGCGACCTCAGTCGACCCCGGGACGCATCGACATGGCGGACGAGGACTACCGGTCCCCGGAGTCGATCGTGCCGGCGCGCAGGCACGCGCCGTGCCCGCAGGCGCCAGACCAGAGGGCGACCCGGCGGTCGCGGTTGGTATCATCATCGAAAATTGCATCGTCCGATTCAAATAGGGAGAGATCATGAATCGTTCACGTCGACAGACCCTGCAGGCAGCCGGTGGGGTCGGGCTCTACGGGGCCCTGGTTGCCATCGGCCTGCTCAATCCGGCGACGGTCAGTGCGCAGGCGTTCGATGCCGCCGCCTTCAATGCGAAGACCCTGGCCGATACGCTCAAGGCGCTCGGCGCCGCAAGCCCGACGGAGTCCAAGGACATCGTGATCACCGCTCCGGACATCGCCGAGAACGGTGCGGTCGTGCCGGTCAGCGTCAAGAGCAACCTTGCCAAGACCACGCAGATCTCGCTGCTGGTCGACAAGAACCCGAACCTGCTGGCCGGCACCTACGACATCCTCGCGGCTGCCGAGCCCGACGTCAGCATGCGCATCAAGATGGGCCAGAGCTCCGACGTGATGGCGCTCGTCAAGGCCGACGGCAAGTACTACATGACCAAGAAGGAAGTCAAGGTCACCCTCGGCGGCTGCGGCGGCTGATCACAGGAGACACGGACATGGCAGATCCGATGAAGATTCGCGCCACCGCCAAGGACGGCGTGGTCGACGTGCGCGTGCTGATGGCTCACGAAATGGAGAGCGGCCAGCGCAAGGATGCGGCGGGCAAGTTGATTCCCGCGTGGCACATCAGCGAGGTAACCGCCGCGCTCAACGGCACGCCGGTGCTCAAGGCGTACTGGGGCCCGGCGATCAGCAAGAACCCGTACCTGAGCTTTAAGGTCAAGGGCGCCAAAGCGGGCGACAAGATCTCCGTATCCTGGGTCGACAACAAGGGCGACAAGCGCACCGACGAAGCCACGGTGTCCTGATCCGGCGGCGGTGCGCCGCCGGCAGTCTGCGGGCCGCCCCGCCCCACGGACTGCAGCGTGGATCGCGGCGAGCCGCGGCACACCCAGGCCGTGGCTGCTGCCACGGGCAGGCCCGGTGGGGCCGCCCGCGAGTGCAACTCGACAATGACGGAGACGACGATGAGCGACGCAGGACTTCGACCACGGCGCGCTCGCGCGCGATTCCTGAAGCCGAGAATGCGCAGCGTGATGGCGCTGTGCGCCGTTGCGGCGTTGGGCACCGGATTCACCGGTGCGAGACTGGCCGCTCAGGAACGCGACGTGACCGAGGCGGAGTTCGACAAGTTCCGCGCGCTGATGGAGGAGTCGAACACCGCGGAACTCTTCGAGATCAAGGGCGAGGAACTTTGGACGGCGAAGCGCGGTCCGAAGAATGCGTCGCTCGAGCGGTGCGACCTGGGGCTCGGACCCGGGGTGCTCAAGGGTGCCTACGTGCAGGCGCCGCGTTACTTCGCGGACGTCGGCAAGGTGATGGACA
>CAYGZN010000455.1:0-2869 GCA_964354355.1 uncultured Burkholderiaceae bacterium
TGACGACCAGCGTGTTGCCCGCGTCGACCAGCCGGTGCAGCACGCGGATCAGCTTCTCGACGTCGGCCATGTGCAGCCCGACCGTCGGCTCGTCGAGCACGTACAGCGTGTGCTGCGGACCGAACCGCGACGGCGGGCCGTCCCCGCTGTCGCGGACCTTGGCGAGTTCTGTGACCAGCTTGATGCGCTGCGCCTCGCCGCCCGACAGCGTCGGGCTGGGCTGGCCGAGCGTCAGGTAGCCCAGGCCGACGTCCTGCAGCAGCTTGAGCGGGTGCACGATCGAGCGGTGCGCCGCGAAGAACGCCACGGCCTCGTCGACGCTCAGCGCGAGCACCTCGCCGACGCTCTTGCCGCGCAGCACGACCTGCAGCGTCTCGCGGTTGAAGCGTTGGCCGCTGCACACGTCGCACAGCACCTTGACGTCGGGCAGGAAGCTCATCTCGATCGTGCGAACGCCCTGGCCCTCGCACGCCGGGCACCGCCCGGCGCCGGTGTTGAACGAGAAGCGGCTGGCCTCGTAGCCGCGGACCCGCGCCTCGGTGGTGTCGGCAAACAGCCTGCGGATCGCGTCCCAGAATCCGATGTAGGTCGCCGGACACGAGCGCGGCGTCTTGCCAATGGGCGTCTGGTCCACCTCGAGCACGCGCTGAACCGCGTCGGCCCCGTCGATGCCCGCGCAGCCCACCGCTGCGCCGGGCTCGCGCGCGAGCAGCCGCTGCAGGCTCGCCAGCAGCACGTCGCGCGCGAAGGTCGACTTGCCCGAGCCCGACACGCCGGTCACGACCGTCAGCCGACCGAGCGGTACGCGTGCATCGAAGCCCCGCAGGTTGTGCAGCCGGGCTTCACGCACCTGCAGGACCGGCGTGGTGTGATCGACTGGCCGCGGCGGGAACAGCGGGTGGACCAGCGGGTGCGCGAGGAAGTGCCCGGTCAGGCTTGCGGCGTGGCGGGCCAGCTCCTCGTGGTGGCCGGTGGCGACGACGTGCCCGCCGAGCCGCCCGGCCCCGGGGCCGATGTCGATGACGTTGTCGGCGCGGCGGATCGTCTCCTCGTCGTGCTCGACGACCAGCAGCGTGTTGCCCTTGTCGCGCAGCGCGGTCAGCGGGCGCAGCAGCACCTGGTTGTCGCTCGGGTGCAGCCCGGTCGTCGGCTCGTCGAGCACGTAGCACACGCCCTGCAGGTTGGAGCCGAGCTGCGCCGCCAGCCGGATGCGCTGCGCCTCGCCGCCGGACAGCGTCGGCGCGCTGCGGCCCAGCGCGAGGTAGCCCAGCCCCACGTCCGACAGGAACTGCAGCCGCGAGCCGATCTCGGCGAGCACGTCGCGCGCGATCTCGGCGTCGCGCCCGGTGAAGGCCAGCGCGGCCAGCCGTTGCCGCGCGGCGTCGACGGCCAGGTCGGTCAGCGCGGCGATGTTCAGTCCGCCCAGGCGCACGGCCAGCGCGGTCCGGTTCAGCCGCCTGCCGTCGCAGGCCGGGCAGGGCGCGTCGCCGTACTGCACCCCGGCGTCGGTCTCACCTTCCATGCCGGGGGTCAGCTCGTCGGTGCGGATCCGCCCGATCGTCTCCAGGCCGGCGCCCAGGCACGCGGGGCACCAGCCGTG
Organism: uncultured Burkholderiaceae bacterium; assembly: GCA_964354355.1. Classification (GTDB taxonomy): domain Bacteria; phylum Pseudomonadota; class Gammaproteobacteria; order Burkholderiales; family Burkholderiaceae_E; genus CAYGZN01. The sequence goes on from CAYGZN010000455.1 coordinate 1,601, forward strand.
CTTGGAGTTGAACGAGAACAGGCGCGGGTCGAGTTCGGCGAAACTGGTGCCGCAGCTGCCGCAGGCGCGCTTCGTCGAGTGGATCGTGGTCTGCAGCGCCGCGCCCTTGCCGGTCGCGTCGCCCCCGTCGATGGCGGCCTTCAGGCCGTCGAGGCCCGCGGCGACCACGACGATCCCCTTGCCGTAGTCCAGCGCCCGGCGCAGCGCGTCGCGCAGCTCCGGCTCGCGGTGCGGCGACACGTGCAGGTCGGCCACCGGCAGCTCGATGTGGTGCTCGACGAACCGGTCGATCCGCGGCCACTTCGCGGTGGGCAGGAATTCGCCGTCGACGCGCAGGTGCGAGAACCCCTTGCCGTGCGCCCACTTGGCGAGGTCGGTGTACACGCCCTTGCGCCCGACGACCAGCGGCGCCAGCAGCCCGACGTGACGGCCGCGGTGCTCGCGCAGCACGCGCGCGGCGATCGCGTCGAACGACTGCGGCTCGATCGGCACGTCGCAGTCGGGGCAGTACTGCGTGCCCAGCTTCACGTACAGCAGGCGCAGGAAGTGGTAGGCCTCGGTCAGCGTGGCGACCGTGCTCTTGCGCCCGCCGCGGCTCGTGCGCTGCTCGATCGCCACGGCCGGCGGGATGCCGAACACGCCGTCGACGTCCGGTCGCGAGGCCGGCTGCACGAACTGGCGCGCGTAGGCGTTGAGCGATTCGAGGTAGCGGCGCTGGCCCTCGCCGAAGATCACGTCGAACGCCAGCGTGGACTTGCCGCTGCCCGACACGCCGGTGATCACGGTCATCCGGTTGCGCGGCACTTCGACGTCGATGTTCTTCAGGTTGTGCTCACGTGCCCGGTGCACGAAGATCGCGTGCCGTGCCCGCTCGCGCAGCTGGGTCTGAAGCGGCGCGCCGAATGCGTCGCCCGCCGCGTCGCCCACGGCATCGCGCACCGCGTGCTCCCCGGCCGTGCCGGGGGCGGGCGCCGCGGCCCGGGCCCGCGAGTCGGCCATCTGCGCGTCGTACTCGCGCAGAGAGCGGCCGGTGGCCGACGTCGCGTGCGCGGCGATCGCAGGCGGCGGCCCCACGGCGACCACCGTGCCGCCGGCGTCGCCGCCGTCGGGGCCGAGGTCGATCAGCCAGTCGCTGGCGCGGATCACGTCCAGGTTGTGCTCGATCACCAGCAGCGAGTGCCCGGCGGCCAGCAGCTTGCGCAGTGCGCGCAGCAGCCGCGCGACGTCGTCGAAGTGCAGGCCGGTGGTCGGCTCGTCGAACAGGAACAG
>CAYGZN010000456.1:0-2867 GCA_964354355.1 uncultured Burkholderiaceae bacterium
CCTGATAATCTTTGGCGGCGCGTGATCGAGATGATACTTTTAGCTAAGCGTGTAGACAAAGACGGCATTTTGCCCGGTCTGGCAGAGATGGCATGGACACTCAGAACATCCACGGAACAGCTGGAAGCGGATCTCGAAAAATTGGCCCCGCTTGGCATCCTGGAGATCAAGGATGGAAATTGGTTTTTGACTCATTTTGCCGAACGACAGAACTTTGAGCCGCCCGCCGAACGGATGCGCACGCAGGCCGCCGCGGCATCAGGCACCGCCAGCGCGAGGTGACCGAACGCTGTGCCGATGTCGTAACGGTCGACGCCGTAGTTGTAGGTCAGCTCGATCTCGGCGTGATCGGGATTGCTGCCGTACCCCACGAAGGCCAGCGAGTACTTCTGCTCGGGGCGGTCGGTGGTGCGCAGCAGCTGCATGTCGAGCACGCGCGTGTAGAAGTCGATCGAACGCTGCAGGTCGCCGACGCGAAGCATGGTGTGCAGGAGTCTCATGGGGTCCTCAACTCAGGGTCAGGTCGTCCGGAAAATCGCGCAGGCGCCGCCGCGCCGGCTCGAACTCCGGCAGCAGCGCCTGCACCGTCGCCCAGAATCGCGGGCTGTGGTCCAGGTGTTCGAGGTGCGCGAGTTCGTGCGCGATCACGTAATCCACGACGTCGAGCGGGAAGTGGACCAGGCGCCAGTTCAGCCGGATCGACCCGTCGGGCCCACAGCTGCCCCAGCGCGTGCGGGCCGAGGACAGTCCCCACCGGCGTGGCTCGCGGCCCAGGCGGCGCGCATACAGGGGCAGGCGCTGTGCGAACACCTCGCGCGCCCGGGCCTGCAGCCACGCGTGCACGGCGTCCCGGAGCTGCTCGGGCGCGGCGTTCGGCGGCAGGCCCACGACGAGCCGCTGTTCGTTCAATTCGACGCCGCGCGCGCCGGGGCTGACGTGCATCGTCACCTCGCGGCCCAGGAACGTGAAACGCTCGCCGTGGCCCCAGCGGATCGTCAGCCGCTCGCGCCGGTGCGAGTGCTCGCGCCACTCGGCGAGCTTGCGCAGGATCCAGGACCGCTTCTCCTGAAGCGCCGCATCGATCTCGGCCAGCGTCACCCAGCGCGGCGCCGTCACGCGCAGGCCGGCGTCGTCGATGACGAAGCCGATCGTGCGCCGGCGCGTGCGCTGCAGCGTGTACTCGACGAAGTGCTCGCCGAGTCGTGCCACGCGCCGCCCCGCCGGGCGCTCGGGCGGCGCCGGCGGCGGCTCGAACAGCGGCAGCGTCAGCTGCAGCGCTGCGTCGCCTGCGGCGCGCACCAGTTCGCGCAGTCGCTTCATGCCAGGCCCGCGCCCGGGCCGCGCGCCCGCTGTGCCGGCGCGCGCGCGGCCCCGCCCGCATAGGCGTTCGGACTGATCACGCGCATCTCGGCCTCGATCCAGCGTTCGACTTCGGCATTGACCACTTCCGGGTCGCGGCCGTGGACGGCGATCGGCTTGCCGATCGACACGGTGATCAGCCCCGGCCTGATCACGAACCGCCGCTTCGGCCAGCACTCGCCGGAGTTGACGGCGATCGGCACGGCGGGCGCACCGGTGCGCACGGCCAGCCGCGCGCCGCCGGACTTGTACTTGCCCTGCGACCCCACCGGCGTACGCGTGCCTTCGGGGAACATGATGATCCAGCGGCCCTCGGCCAGCTTGCGCACCCCCTGCGAGACCACCGACTCGAAGGCGTCGCGACCCCGGCGCCGGTCGATGTGGATCATGCTCAGCAGTCCGATGCCCCAGCCGAAGAACGGCAGGTACAGCAGCTCGCGCTTGAACACGAAGCACAGCTCGCGGGGCATGTAGGACACGTAGAAGAAGGTCTCCCAGGTGGACTGGTGCTTGGACAGCAGGATCGCGGGCCCGTCGGGCAGGTTCTCGCGGCCGCGCACCTGCCAGCGCATGCCGCACAGCACGCGTCCGGCCCACAGCACCATGCGCGGCCAGCAGATGGTCACCCGGTAGCGCCAGTGCAGCGGCAGCGGCGCACACGCCAGGCAAATGAATCCCCAGGGGACCACGGTGACCACCTGGAAAAGTACGAACAGGACCGAGCGCAGGGCGAGCATCGGCGCGCCCGATCAGGGAGCCAGCTCGGCCGCGACGGCGGCCAGGTCGACCCGGACCACGGTGGTGGCGGGCAGCTGCCCGGCATCCAGCGTGCGCCGCCCATTGCCCGTGAGCACCAGAATCGCGGGGCAGCCCAGCGCCTGTGCGGCATCGACGTCGCGCTGCGAGTCCCCGATGATCAGGGCCTGCGTTGCCGGCACCTGCAGGCGCTCGAGGAGCTCCGCGAGCACCGCCGCGGCGCCCGCCGCGGACTCGGGCGCCGACGGACGGAAGACGACGAGGTCGACCCGGCCGCCGGCCTCCTCGATGCGCGAGATCGTTCGCGCGTGGGTCGCGTTGAGGGTCGCCATGTCGGACTGTCCGCGTGCGATCGCGGACTGATCGGCCAGCAGGGCGACGCGATACCCGGCGTGGTTGAGCCGGGCGACGGCCGCGACGCTCGACTCGATCGCTCGCGTGTCGCGCGACCCGCCCGCGCCGGTTTCGCTGCGGCGATCGATCACGCCGTCGCAGTCGATGATGATCAGCTTCACGCGGGCAGTGTAGCGCTCAGGAGGCCAGCTTGGACAGGTCGGCCACCTGGTTCATCAGGCCGTGCAGCCCCGACAGCAGCGCCAGGCGGTTCGCGCGCAGGCCCGGATCCTCGGCATTGACCATCACGTGGTCGAAGAACGCGTCGACCGGCTCGCGCAGCGCCGCCAGCGTCGTGAGGGCACCGGCGTAGTCCAGTGCCGACAGCCGCTGGCGCGCCAGCGGCTCGGCCGCCTGCA
>CAYGZN010000457.1:0-2866 GCA_964354355.1 uncultured Burkholderiaceae bacterium
ACGAACTCGCCGTCGCGCGCGCTGCCGCTGACGACCTGCGCCAGCCGGTCGAACAGCGCGCGCAGCCCGTCACGCGCAGGATCGGACCCGTTCACGCGTGCCCGCCGAACACGTCGACCGAGCGAAACAGGCACGCGGGCGACGCGTGGCCGACCCGGATCACCTGCCCGGGTTCGCCCTTGCCGCAGAACGGCGTGCCGAGCACCTCGAGCGTCGAGCGGTCGCCGACCATCGCCAGGCTTCGCCAGAAGGTCGCCGAGCGCCCGCGGTAGCCGGGATTGCGGACCACCGCGGCGAGCCGGCCCTGCTCGATCAGCTGGCCCCACTCGCACCCGAACTGGAACTTGTTGCGTGCGTCGTCGATCGACCACGACACGTTGGTGCGCATCAGCACGCCGCGCTCGGTCGCCTCGATCATCTGCTGCAGCGAGCTGTGTCCGGGCTCGACGTTCAGGTTCGCCATGCGGTCGATCGGCGGGCGATGCCAGCTCACGCTGCGCGAGCACGCCGCGCCTGCCAGCGTGAGGCCCTCGGACACGAGCCGCGCGCGCGACAGCGCGCCGCCCAGCGGGCGGCGCAGCACGCCGCCCTCGATCAGCATCACCTTGCGGGCGCGCTCGCCGTCGTCGTCCGCAGCGTAGCTGGCGACCTGCTGGGCCAGCCCCGGATCGAAGCTGACGTTCAGCAGCGCCGAGCCGTACCGGTAGTGGCCGAACATCTGCGGCGACACGAAGCTCTGGCCGGCAAAGTTGCGCTCGTCGCCGAGGATCCGGTCGAGCTCCAGCGGGTGCCCGATCGACTCGTGGATCTGCAGCATCATCTGGTCGGGCATCAGCAGCAGGTCGCGCGGGCCGTCGGGGCACTCGGGTGCGTCGAGCAGCTGCAGCGCCTGGTGCGCGACGCGTGCGCCGCCACCGACCAGTCCGCTGCGGCGCACGACCTCGAACCCGCCCTGCTGGCAGAAGCCGTTGTACTGGCCGCCGAGCGAACGGGTCTGCGACCGCCCCTCGTGCGCGGCGGTCGCCTCGAGGTTGGGCTCGACGAATCGGTGCGAGGACTCGGAGACGCAACGCCCATCGACGATCAGGCGCTGCTCGCGATCGGTGACGACGAGCCGGGCCGACCAGCCGACGATCCGCGGATCGGCGTGCAGTGCCGCCGACTCGGTGTGCAGCATCGCCAGCAGGTCGGCGCGCGCGGGCATCGGCTCGTCCGCGGGTCCGGCTGTGACCGCCGGCGCGCCGGCGATCGAGCCGCGGAGCACCTCGTGCAGATCGAGGCCGTCGAACACGCCACGGTGTTCGGCCAGCCGCGCCCAGTGGTCGGCCTGCAGCGCGGCCTGCCGCAGCCCGTCGGCCGACAGGTCGGCGCTGGCGCAATAGCCCACGCCGTGGCGGCGCCACACCGTGACCATCGCGCCGACGTCGCGCCAGCATTCGATCGGGTGCGCAATCGAGCGGCGCACCAGCAGCCGCTCGCCGCGATCGGCCACCAGCCGCAACGACACCACCGCCCCTGCCGACGGCGGGGCGGGTGCGGCCGGGCTCTTCAGTGGCGGTTCAGCCAACCGAGCAGCGACTCCCACGTCGCCCGGTCGCGCTCGACGCGCTGCGACGGCACGTCGAACAGCGACAGGCCGTGGGCCGCGAGGTGGACGTAGTTCTGCGTGTCGCGCAGGTAGCCGGCCACCGGCAGGCCCGCCTGCACCACGAAGCGGCCGAGCTGCTCGGCCGCCCGCGTGCGCGGATCGACCCGCATGCCGACCACCGCGACCGTCTGCTCGAAGCGCGTGTCGTCGTCGAACTCGTCCCGCAGTTCCTTCAGGAACCGCTGGGTGGCGAGGATGTCGAACAGCGACGGCTGCAGCGGAATCAGCACCTTGTCGGCGACCTTCAGCACGTCGGACAGCTTGCGGCCGTGGATGCTCGCCGGGGTGTCGAGCACGACGTGGGTCACGCCCTTGGGCGGACGCGCCAGCCCACTCTCGACGTCCCAAGTGCGGATCGGCGCGGCCGCGCCGGGGCGCAGGTCGAGCCAGGCCTTCGACGACGCCTGGCGATCGGTGTCGCCCAGCATCGTCGGACGATGGCTGGCGGCGAAGTAGCCGGCGATGTTGGTGGCAAGCGTGGTCTTGCCGACCCCGCCTTTCGGATTCACGACTGCGATGACTGGCATGTGGCGCGTAGTGGTTGGCGACGCTGGAGGTTGGGTCGGTGAGCACCCGGCGTGCAGCGTCGTGGACGCCCGATGCGCATGCGCGAACGTGCCGCGCACGCATATCTTATCAACAGATCAGTCGCGGGCGGTTTCCACGGCGCGACACAATGCCTCGATCGCATCGAACATGCGCAGCGTGGGCCGCTGCAGCGACGATGCGTCGATCGTCGCGACGCGCTCGGTCGTGCCGCGCCACAGGCCCAGCGCACGCCATCGCCCAGCGACCGACGGCGCGTCGTCGGAGACCACCAGCAATCGCGGCGCCGCCGCGAGCACCGCCTCGACGTCGACGACCGGCGCCGCACGCGTGGCCTCGGCGAACACGTTGCGGGCACCGCAGGTGCGCAATGCGTCGCCGATCACGCCCTGGTCCGACACGGTGATCAGCGGCCGCGACCAGACCTCGTAGAAGACGCTGACCGGCGTGCCACCGGCATGGCGCGCGCGCAGCACCGCGAGTCGCTCGCGGGCACGCGCGGCCGCATCGCGGGCCGGCGCGGCGCTGTGGGTGAGCGTGCCCAGCCTCTCGAGGCTGGTGGCGATGTCCTCGAGCCGGCGCGGGTCGCTGACGAACACCGGAGCGAGCGCGGCCAGCCGGGCCAGCTGGCGTGCGTCCAGCCCCGCGCCCCAGACGACGATCAGGTCGGGG
>CAYGZN010000458.1:0-2866 GCA_964354355.1 uncultured Burkholderiaceae bacterium
GCAGGCACTGCGCGCAGATCTCCTTCATCATGCACTGCATCGGCGAGTTGATCGACCCGAACGCCGCGTGGCCGGGCTTCAGGTGGGCGCGCAGCTCGTGGTGCCGCGCCCGCGCCACGGCGGCCATCATCCGGTCCGAGCCGATCGCGATCAGGCGGTCTGCCGAGGCCAGCGAAAGGGGTCGCGTCCCGCCCGTCGCCCAGGCCAGCATCGCCTGCACGATGTTGCCGACGAAGGCGCGGTCCTGCGGCCGGCCCGCAACGAAGCCGGGGGCCTCGTCGCAGCACCACACGACCACGTCGGCGGCCGCCTCGATCTCGGCCACCTTGTAGCGGTCGGCGATGCGCTTGTAGCCGGCGAAGTACAGCACCTTGCTGCCGCGCGCCCGGAACGCCGCGCCGATCGAGAACAGCACCGCATTGCCCAGGCCGCCGCCCGCCAGCACGACGGTCTCGCCGGCCTCGATCTCGGTCGGTGCGCCGGTGGGCCCCATCAGCACGACCGGTTCGCCCGGCCGCAGCAGCGCGCACAGGTCCGACGAGCCGCCCATCTCGAGCCCGATCGTCGAGACCACGCCGCGCGCCTTGTCCACCCAGGCCCCGGTCAGCGCCAGGCCCTCCATCGCGAGCACCGTCGGCGAACGGCCGTCGACCGTCACACGCGGCGCGAGCGACTCGAAGTTCTGGAGCCGGTAGAACTGCCCGGGCTCGAAGTGGCGGGCCGCCAGCGGCGCGCGCACCTGCACCTCGACGATCGTCGGGGTCAGCCGGTCGACGCGCAGCACCGACGCCCGCAGCAGGTCGTTCAGGCGCGCCGCGAATCCGGCCACCGACTCGGTGCTGGCCGGCGCCCGCCGCGACAGCACGCGCGACACCACCGGATACCCCTGGCGGGCGGATCCCATCGCCTTGACGACGTTGCCGAAATAGCTCGGGTGCACGTCGCCGAAGAACGAGATGCAGCGCTCGCCGGGCGAGCCCGAGAGCAGCACCTGCACGTCGCGCGGCTTCGCGCTCGCGTATTCGGGCCTGACCGGCGCCCCCGACTCGTCGACCGCCGCAAAATACCGGCCGTCGAGCCGGAAATGGCCGGCGTCCTCGCGGGCCAGCACCGTGTTGGGCTGCGTGCCGGCTGCGATGTAGACGGTCCGGGCCGGCAGCACCACGTCCTCACCCGACGACCAGGTGCCGTCCTCGGCCCGTTGCTGGCGGGCCATCGTGATCGAGCGCACCGCGCCGGACTCGTCGACGTCCAGGCGCCGCGGGTTCAGGCATTCGGCAAAGCGGATGCCCTCGGCCAGCGCGAGCTCGACCTCCTCGTGGTTGAGCGTGTAGGACGGGCTGTCGATCAGCCGCTTGCGGTAGGCGATCGTGACGCCGCCCCACGCGTCGAGCAGCTCGACGATGCGTGCCGGGCGGTGCTCGGCCCCCGCGCGGGCGCGCTCGCTGCGGATCGCCTGCGCGTGGGCGATGAACTCGGCCGCGATGACCGCCTCCTCCGCGCTCCAGCCGGCACGAACGGCCGGCTCGCCCATCTGCGCGCACAGCGTCTCGTGCCGCGACAGGAACTTCTCGACCTGCACCACGTAGTAGGCGAGCGACTCGGTCGCCGTGTCGATCGCGGTCAGGCCGCCGCCGATCACGACGACGGGCAGGCGCAGCTGCATGTTGGCGATCGATTCGGTGCGCGCTGCACCGGTCAGCTGCAGCGCCATCAGGAAGTCGCTGGCGGTGCGCACGCCGCGCGCGAGCCCGTTGGGGATGTCGAGCGTCGTCGGGCGGCCCGCGCCGATGGCCAGCGCGATGTGGTCGAAGCCCAGCGACCACGCGTCCTCGACCGTCAGCGTGCCGCCGAAGCGCACCCCGCCGATCAGCGTGAACCGCCAGCGCCGCTCCAGCAGCAGGCGGATCAGCTTCAGGAAGTTCTTGTTCCAGCGCACCGTGATCCCGTACTCGGCCACGCCGCCGAAGCCCGCCATCACGCGCGCGTCGAGCGGCTCGTACAGCGCGCGCACGTCGCGAACCGGCTCGAACGGCACCCGGGTGCCATCGGGCGCGATGCCCGAGAGCTCGGCGGCCAGCGGCTCGATCTTCAGGCCGTCGACACCGACGACCGCGTGGCCGTCGTTCATCAGGTGGTGGGCCAGCGTGAAGCCGGCCGGGCCCATGCCCACGACGAGCACCTTGTAGCCGGTCTCGGCGCGGGGCAGCGGGCGGCGAAGGTTCAGCGGATTCCAGCGCGTGAGCAGCGAGTAGATCTCGAACCCCCACGGCAGCTCGAGCACGTCCTTCAGCGTGCGGGTCTCGGCCTGCGGGATGTCGACCGGGGTCTGCTTCTGGTAGATGCAGGCCTTCATGCAGTCGTTGCAGATCCGGTGACCGGTCGCGGCGACCATCGGGTTGTCGATGACGATCATCGCCAGCGCGCTGACCGCGAGCCCCTCGTTCTTGAGCGTGTGGAACTCGGAGATCCGCTCCTCGAGCGGGCAGCCGGCCAGCTTCGCGCCGAAGACGGTCTTCTTGAACACCACGCTGCCGTCGGCGGCGGGCTTGTCGCGCAGGCCCTTCGAGCACGAGTCCTTGCCCTGCTTGTGGCACAGGATGCAGTAGTGGGTCTGGTCCAGCGCGCCCGTCAGGTCGGTGCCCGCGTCGGTCAGCGCAAAGGCCTCGCGACCCCGATCGAGGCGGCGGCGGATCTGCTCGGGCCGGATCGTCGTGACGCGCACGCCGTCGATCGACTCGCTTCGTGCGTGGTGCAGCAGGTGCAGCGGATCCCCCTTGCCCGGCTGGCGGAACAGCACACCGTCCGCGTGGAACGCTTGGCCCTGCGGCGTGGTCGCGGCCCAGGCGCTGTAGCGCAGCGCCAG
>CAYGZN010000459.1:0-2846 GCA_964354355.1 uncultured Burkholderiaceae bacterium
AGGCGAGGTGGCAGGCGAATCATCGGGCATCGGCGGTGTCATGACCGGATTCTGCCCTGCTGAACGCTCGCCCGGGCTGCCGTGGCCGTGGAGCGTGCCAAAGCTCGCGGTGGAATGCCGCACGACCCGGATTGGCTATATTGGGGCCCCGTCGGTCCACCCGACCGCTTCGCCAGGAGACTCGCATGCCTGCTCTCGTTCGCACCCTCGTTCGCATCAGCCTCGCTTTGGTGATCGGCCTGGGCGGTGGCGCCGCCGCGTACGCGCAGGACAAGGTCGTCTACCACATCGACGACGCGCCTGCGCAGGGCCTGAAGGGCCTGCGCAACATCCGCAACCACCTGGACGTCGCGCCCGACACGCAGATCGTCGTGGTCACGCACGCTAACGGCGTGGACATCCTGTTCGAGGACGCCAAGCATGCGTCGGGCACCGCCTACCCGCCGCTGGTCTCGGCGCTGAAGGCGCGCGGCGTGCGCTTCGAGGTCTGCGAGATCACGCTGAAGAACCGCGACCTCAAGCGCGAGCAGTTCTCGATGGACGCGGAATTCACGCCGTCGGGCGTCGCCCGGATCGGCCGGCTGCAGGCCCGCGAAGGGTTCGCGTACATCAAGCCTTGAAGGCCGCGTCGCCGCTTGCCGGTGCGTTCGCCATCGGCGAGTGAACTCCGATCGGCGCTTCAAGGCTGGCGGATTGGGGCCAACGCGGGCGCGGTCCCGGCGACGACCTGCCAGTCGCCGACCCGCAGGTCGTGATAGCGGGGACCGAACGCGCCGCGAAAGATCGCGATCGACTCATCGCTGCTGTCGTGCGGGCTCAGCGACACCCACTGCGGGCGAGCGCTCGCGAGCAGCGCCACGTCGCGTTCGACGTCGGCCTCGCTCGGTGCGTGGAATGGACCGAATGCCACGAGCTTCTGCATGTCCAGGCCTGCGGTCATCAGCCGGCCCCGCGGCACCGGGTAGTGCAGCCCGCCGATCACACCGTACACGGGCTCGTCGAACAGTTGAGCGCTGCGCGCCAGCAGCCTGGGCAGGCTCTGGTGCCCGCAGCCGACGATCAGCACGATTCCCTTGTCCTGCACCCGGATGGCCAGGGCCTGCTCGTCGACGCGTCCCATATAGAGCTGCCCCGCGATCGTCCCCGTGGTCGCCACCCCCGGTGCGATCACGACAGGCTCCCGGGACACGGTGGGCGTGACACCCGGATAGGTCATCGGCACCGGCACGAAGACGCGTTTGCCGCGCAGGTCCAGCTGTTCCGGGCCGAGCGAAAACGTCCCGCTGCGCGCGAATTTCAGGCCGCCGACGTGGTCCAGGTGATTGTGCGACAACACCACCGTGTCGATGTCCGCCAGCCCGACACCCAGCTGCTTCATATTGTCGAGCAGCGGCGATGGGTCGCGCTTGTCGAGGTTCACACCGACGTCGAACAGGATCGTTCCGTGGTCGGTTCGGATCAGGTAGGCGACACCCGGCTCGCCTGACAACTCGGGCCTGGCGACCGACCAGTCCACCAGGGGCAGGATTGCGAGCGTGCGGGTGCCCCCGATGTCGGGCAGCTTGTCGGGCCGCCCCGTTTCCCACGCCTGATCGGCAGCCTTGCGGCCGGACAGGAAGCGCCACTCAAGTCCGGCAACGGCCGCTACGACGGCGGCGGCCGCCAGAACGAGCACCCTGAGGATCAAACGCTTTGCGGATCGAGCCACGATGCGCTCCAAGAGACCTCGTGGATGTCATTGCCCCAATGATCGTTTTCAGAATGGAATCCCGACGCCATGCGTGTGATGACGCAGGTCAATGACTTGCAGGAAACCCGCGAGTTCGACGGGGTTCAGCGTCTGATCGAGGTGCGCATGCGCCGCGATGAGCGGGCTTTGCGTCAGCCGACCGGCACCCTGTCCTGCCCCTTGAGCCCGACGTACAGCCCCGCCGCGATGATCAGCGCCGCACCCAGCCACGTGAACGTGTCGGGGACCTCCGCGAACATCAGGTAGCCCACGGCCACCGAGCCCACCATCTGCCAGTACTGGAACGGTGACAGGAAGTTGGCCGGCGCGTAGGTCATCGCACGGGCCACGCAGTAGTGGCCGAGGCCGCCCAGCACGCCCAAAGTGCCGAGCAGCAGCACGTCGGTCCACGAACCCGGCGTCTTCCACGAGAAGGGCACGACCAGGCTCATCAGCAGCGAGCCCACCAGCGCCGAGTAGACCACCGAGGTCTCGGGCGCGTCGAAGCCCGCCACCCGGCGGGTCAGCACCTGGTACATCGCATAGCAGGTGGCGCTGCCCACGATCAGCAGCGACGCCCACTGGAACACTGCCGCGCCGGGCCGGATCACCACCAGCACGCCGACGAAGCCCGCTATCACGGCCATCACCCGCGACAGCGTGACTTTTTCGCCCAGCATCGGGCCGGCCAGGACCGCGACGATCAGCGGCGCCGTGAACGAGATCGATGCCGCCTGCGCGATCGGCACGACCTTGATCGCCGAGAAGAACAGGAACGTGGAGCTGATCAGCATGCACGAGCGAAAGAACTGCACGCCCGGGCGGCGGGTGCGAACGAGGCGCCAGCCGTACTGCGGTACGAACAGCGCCAGCACGAAGATCAGGTGGCTGAGCGTGCGCGCCCAGACGACCTGTTCCGACGAGTAGCTCTGGCTCATCAGCTTGGCCAGCCCGTTCATGACCGGAAAGAAGCTGCTGGCCAGACACATGAACAGGATGCCCATCAGCGGCCGGTAGGCCGGATGGGCCCCCGGGGCGGGCACGGAGGCGCTCATTGCGCCCAGCCTAGGCCAGCGCGGCGGTTTCGTCGAATGCGGGGGCGGATTGGCGGAACGGT
>CAYGZN010000460.1:0-2845 GCA_964354355.1 uncultured Burkholderiaceae bacterium
ATCAGCACGATCATCAGACCGCCGCCCGGGGGCGGGTTGGTGGCGACGCGGTGGCCGCGGTAAGTGGTCCACAGCGGTGCCGTGGTCTCGGTCGCGCAGGCCGCCAGGTCCTGCAGGGTGATCAGCCCGCCGTGCGTGCGCATGTCCTCGGCGATGCGCCGCGCGATCCAGCCGTGGTAGAAATCCTCGACGCCGTGTTCGGCGATCCGCCGGTAGGTGGCGCCCATGTCCGGGTTGCGCAGGATGTCGCCGACACCGTGGATCGACCCGTCGGGTTTCGTGTAGATCTTTGCGGTCGCCGGGTACTCGTTGAGCACGCGGATGCGCTCGATGCGGCCGAACTGCGCGGGCTGCATCCAGAACGCGTGCACATGCGGGCGCACGGCGAACCCCTCCTCGCAGTACGCGATCGCGGGTTGAAGCAACTCGGGCAGCGTGCGCGTGCCGAAGCGTCGCAGCGCCTCGTCGAAGGCCTTGACGGTCAGCGGCGTGGTCATCGACTGGTAACCGATCTCGTTGACCTCGCCGCCCAGCACGAAACCGAAACCGTCGTCGCACTCGCGAACGATCCGGTCGGCCCACATGTCGGGTCGGGTCGCCAGCGGCGCGCGGCCGTGGAAATCGATCAGCGTGTGCACGCCCTGCGCCGGCAGGTGGACGTGCATCGAGCCGAAGCCTGCGATGCCGCACATCTGCGGGTCGACGGCGGTCTGGACCAAGGCTGCGGCGATTGCCGCGTCGACGACGTTGCCGCCGCCGGCCAACATGTCCAGTCCCGCCTCGACGGCTTCGGGCTGGGGCGCACTGACCATCGCGTGTTTCATGTTGTCGACCCTCCGCAGCCGGCTTCGCCGGACTTGCGGTCGACTCTACACCTCGCTGCGTGCACGCGCGCCGGCGGACATGCGCCGGTGGAACGGCGCATCGGTGCCCGGGCACCCCATGGAACGGTCGCCGCGGTGGAAACCCGGCCCGGCGGCGGGATAGAATCGCCGGATTGTCTGGTCGGGGAGACCATCATGCGCTGGGAAGGTGAACGCCAGAGTGGCAACGTCGAGGACCGTCGCGGCATGGGCGGCGCAGGCGTGCGCCGCGGAGCCGGGCTGGGCCTGGGCGCGATCATCGTGGCCCTGCTGGGCAGCTGGCTGTTCGGCATCAATCCGCTGGTGACGATGGGGGTGATGGAGGGCGTCAGCAACATGGGCGGCAGCCCTCCGGCGCAGCAGGTGCAGGGTGCCAAGGGGCCGGTGGCCGACGACGGCGGCAGGTTCGTGTCGACGGTGCTGGCCAGCACCGAGGACGTCTGGAACGAGATCTTCCGCCAGGCCAACGTCCAGTACCGTCCGCCCAAGCTGGTGATGTTCACCAACGCGACACCGACGGCCTGCGGCACCGGCCAGACCGCCGCGGGGCCGTTCTATTGCCCGCTGGACCAGACGGTGTACATCGACCTCGGCTTCTATCGCCTGCTGCAGGAGCGGTTCAAGGCGCCGGGGGATTTTGCGCAGGCCTACGTGGTTGCGCACGAGGTCGGCCACCACGTGCAGAACCTGGTGGGCACGATGAAGCAGGTGCAGTCGTTCCAGCAGCGCGCGTCCGAACGGCAGGGCAACGCGCTGTCGGTGCGCCTGGAGCTGCAGGCCGACTGCTACGCCGGCGTGTGGGCGCACCACTCGCAGAAGGCCAAGGGCTGGCTCGACCAGGGCGACATCGAGGAAGGCCTGAACGCCGCGTCGCAGATCGGCGACGACAAGATGATGCGGCGCAGCCAGGGCTACATCGTGCCGGACGCGTTCACCCACGGCTCGGGACAGCAGCGCGTGCACTGGTTCACCGTCGGCATGCGGACCGGCCAGCTCGCGGCCTGCGACACGTTCAAGCAGACCAGCCCCTGACCGCCGAACCCCCGGGCCGGGCAGCCGGCCCGCCGCTGGTGCTGATGGCCAGTGCGGCCTTCGCCAGCATGGCGTCGATCCGGCTGGCGGACTCGATGCTGCCGCGCCTCGCCGCGGATTTCGGCCGTGCCCCCGCCGAGGCCGCCTGGGTCATCACCGGCTTCACGCTCGCCTACGGGCTGATGCAGCTGGTCTACGGGCCGATCGGCGACCGGCTGGGCAAGCTGCGCGTGATCGCGGCCGCGTCGCTGCTCGCCGCGCTGGGGTCGATGCTGTGTGCGGCCGCCCCGACCCTGGCAAGCCTGGCAGTTGCGCGAGTCGCCACCGGCGCGTGCTGCGCGGCGATCATCCCGCTGTCGATCGCGCACATCGGCGATACGGTGGGCGAGCGCGGGCGGCAGGTCACGCTGGCGCGCTTTGCCACCGGCACGCTGCTGGGCCTGACGGCCGGGCAGGTGCTGGGCGGGGTCGCCGCCGACACGGTGGGCTGGCGCGGCGCGTTCGTGCTGCTGGCGCTGGTGTTCGCGGCGGTCGGCGCAACGATGGTCGGGCACCTGCGCGGCGCCGCGCCGCAGCCCGCCGGTGCGACCAACGCCGCACTGCTGCGCGCCTACGCGGACGTCGCGCGCCCGCGATGGTCGCGGTTCGTGCTGGCCGCCGGGCTCGTCGAGGGCGCTGTCATGTTCGGCGCGCTGGCCTTCATTCCGACCTGGCTGCACGTGCGCTTCGGCGCGGGCCTGTCGATGGCGGGACTGGTCGTGGCGGCAGTCGGCATCGGCGGGCTGCTGTACGCATCCAGCGCCGGGCACTGGCTGCGGCACTTCCGCGTCGGCAGCCTGGCGCGGCTGGGCGGCGTGCTGGTGACTCTCGGCTGGACGGTACTGCTGGCCGCCTCGTGGCTGCCGGCGGCGACCACCGTGCTGTGGGGCGCCGGCAGCCTGCTCGCGGGG
>CAYGZN010000461.1:0-2838 GCA_964354355.1 uncultured Burkholderiaceae bacterium
GCGCAGGTGCCCGGCGCGGCGCCCGGGGCCGGCCTCGCCGTCGGCTTTGCGCTCGGCGTCGGCTTTGCGCTCGGCGTCGACTTTGCGCTCGGCGTCGGCCTTGCGCTCGGCGGGCGGCTCGTGCGTCGCGCGCAGGCCCGCTTCGGCCTGGCTCAGCACCCTTCGATCGGCGGGTCCAGCGGTCATCGTCGTTCCACCCGCGCCGGCAGCTGCCGGATCGCCTCGACATTGGACCACGAGAAGCAGCGGTCGGCCGCCTCATCCCACGGCAGCCAGCAGTACTGCAGGTGCTCGCGCGGTGCGATGCGGATGGCCACGGCGCCGGGCACCGCCAGCCCGAAGACGTGCTCGGTGTTGTGCGTGACGCCCTGCGCATACCGGTGGCGCCAGTGCGGGTAGATCTCGTAGCGGTTCGTCGAGTGCCAGTCGGTGAGCGTGTGCTCGGCCGTGTCCAGCCCCGTCTCCTCGAGCACCTCGCGGCGGCACGTGACGCACAGCGGCTCCTCGACCGCGTCCCGGCTGCCGGTCACCGACTGCCAGAAGCCCGGGTGGTCGGCCCGCTCGAGCAGCAGCACCTGCAGGTCCGGCGTGTAGATCACGACCAGGACCGACTCGGGGATCTTGGTGCGTCCCGCCGCAGGCTTGCCGACACTCACGCCACGCGCGCCCTGCTCAGCTGCGGACCTCCGGCGTCCGCAGCCGGATGTGCAGCTCGCGAAGCTGCTTCTCGTCGACCGGGGACGGGGCGTGGGTCAGCAGGTCCTGCGCGCGCTGGGTCTTGGGGAACGCGATCACGTCGCGGATCGAGTCGGCGCCGGCCATCATCGTGACGATGCGGTCCAGTCCGAACGCGATGCCGCCGTGCGGCGGCGCGCCGTACTGCAGCGCATCGAGCAGGAAGCCGAACTTGGCACGCGCCTCGTCGGGGCCGATCTTCAGCGCGCGAAACACCTTGCTCTGGACTTCCTCGCGGTGGATCCGCACCGAGCCACCGCCGATCTCCCAGCCGTTGAGCACCATGTCGTAGGCCTTGGCCACGCAGCGCCCCGGGTCGACCGCCATGTAGTCCTCGTGGCCGTCCTTGGGCGCCGTGAACGGGTGGTGCACCGCGACCCAGCGCGCGTCCTGCTCGTCGTACTCGAACATCGGGAAGTCGACCACCCACAGCGGCATCCAGCCCGCCTGCAGCAGCCCGGTTCGCCGGCCGAAATCGGAGTGGCCCACGCGCACGCGCAGCGCGCCCATCGCGTCGTTGACGATCTTGGACTTGTCGGCCCCGAAGAAGATCAGGTCGCCGTTGCGGGCCCCGCTGCGCGACAGGATCGCGTCGATCGCCGCGTCGTGCAGGTTCTTGACGATCGGCGACTGCAGGCCCTCGCGCCCGCGCGACGTGTCGTTGACCTTGATCCACGCCAGCCCCCGCGCGCCGTAGATCGACACGAACTGCGTGTAGCCGTCGATCTCGCTGCGGCTGATCTCGGCGCCGCCGGGCACGCGCAGGCCGACGACGCGGCCGTCGTCCATGTTGGCCGCGCCCGAGAACACCTTGAACTCGACGTCGCGCATGACCTCGGTCAGGTCGGTGAACTGCAGCTTCACGCGCAGGTCGGGCTTGTCGGAGCCGTACAGGCGAATCGCCTCGGCGTAGGCCATCGTCGGGAACTGCCCGGGCAGCTCGATGTCCATCGTCGTGCGAAACACCGAGCGGATCATGTCCTCGAAGATCGCGCGGATCTCGACTTCGGTCAGGAACGAGGTCTCGCAGTCGATCTGCGTGAACTCGGGCTGCCGGTCGGCGCGCAGGTCCTCGTCGCGGAAGCACTTGGTGATCTGGTAGTAGCGGTCGAAGCCGGCGACCATCAGCAGCTGCTTGAACAGCTGCGGCGACTGCGGAAGCGCGAAGAACTGCCCGGCGTTGACCCGCGACGGCACCAGGTAGTCGCGCGCGCCCTCGGGCGTGGACTTGGTCAGCATCGGCGTCTCGACGTCGACGAAGCCCAGCGAGTCGAGGTACTTGCGCACTTCCATCGCGACGCGGTAGCGCAGCATCAGGTTGGCCTGCATCTGCGGCCGGCGCAGGTCGAGCACGCGGTGCGTGAGCCGCGTCGTCTCCGACAGGTTCTCGTCGTCGAGCTGGAACGGCGGCGTCACCGACGGGTTGAGGATCTCGAGCTCGTGGCACAGGATCTCGACCTGGCCGCTGCGGATGCCCGCATTGGTCGTGCCCTCGGGGCGGTGGCGGACCTTGCCCACGACCTTCACGCAGAACTCGTTGCGGATGCGCTCGGCGACGGCGAACATCTGCGCGCGATCGGGGTCGCAGACCACCTGCGCGATGCCCGCGCGGTCGCGCAGGTCGATGAAGATCACGCCGCCGTGGTCGCGCCGCCGCTGCACCCAGCCGAACAGCGTGACGACTTGGTCGAGTCGGTCGGTGGCGACCTCGCCGGTGTAGCAGGTTCGCATGCTCAGGAGTTCTCCGCTTGTTTCGGTGGGCTCGTCGGCCGTACCGGCGCGCTGCCAAGGTGCACGGTGGCGCCGGGATGTGCGGTGGCGCCGGCGGGCGCCGCGCCGCGTGGCGTCAGCGGCGGCGCGCGCGGCGGCCGCGCGGCGGGTGCGACCACGCCCATGGACACGATGTACTTCAGCGCTTCGTCGACGCTCATGTCGAGCTCGATCGTCTCGTCCCTGCGCAGCATCAGGAAGAAGCCCGACGTGGGGTTCGGCGTGGTGGGCACGTACACCGAGACCATCTCCGCGCCGACGCCGGCATCCGCGTCGACTCCGCCCGCGGCCTGCGCCACGCGCCGCCGGACCTCGGCCGCCGGCGTGCCGGTC
>CAYGZN010000462.1:0-2833 GCA_964354355.1 uncultured Burkholderiaceae bacterium
CCTTGCCGTCCGGGGTGTACTCGATCAGGCTGTCGTAGAAGTTCTTGATGATCGGGAAGTTGACGGTCAGGAACGACTGGGGGTCGAACCCGTTGATGTCGGCGAGCACCGCCACGCGCAGCCGGCCTCCCTTGAGGTCCTGGGCCGTGCCGGTGGCCGGTGCACACAGCGTGGTCGCGGCCAGCAGCAGCGCTGCGAACAGCCTGAACGGGCGGGCAAGGAGTGTTCTCATCTGACGGCTACCTCCAGCAGTTGCGGTTGAGGATCGAGGAACGGGCCGCTGCGGGCGCACCCGCGGCGGCACAGATTGCAGGTCATCGCGCACCCCGCCAGTGGGCAACGGGATCGAGCGGATAGATCGGCCGCGGCAGGCGCCTCCAGGGAAGGTGCGCGATGTCCGACTGTCCCGGGCCGCGGGTGTCGACCCGGATCACCTGCGACGAGATCGGCGCGAAGTACTGGAAGTTGGACGCCGTCTTGAGCACCGCCATCTGGTAGTGCGACGGCTCCACGCCGAACGCCCGGTACACACCGGGCACGTTGCCGCCGACGCCGCGCCGTTCGCTGATCAGCAGCGTGACCGGGCCGACCTCGAACACGACGGTGCGCCCCATGTCGATGCGACGCTGGTGGTTGAACTCGAGCTCGATGCGACCGTCGGCGATCGAGCGGACCGTGCCGGTGACGGTCAGCGGCTCGAAAAAGCCCGTGGCGTGGCCGCCGACCGCCACCGTGACGTTTGCGCCGCGACCGGAATCGCACAGCCGGGCGACGGTCTGCGGGTCGATCATCGGAACGAGCGCGCGGCCCCGGATGCCGAGCCGCAGGATCGATTCGAGGATCAGGTTGCTGTCGCCGGCAGCCCCGCCGAACACGGTGTCGCCCGTGTCGCTGAGCACCACGACGCCCCGCGCCGCGGCATCGGCCATCCGGACGGCGGTATCGACGCCAATGGCTTCCTTGACCTGGAAGGCATCGCGCAGCGACCAGGCCAGATCGGCAAGCTCGTCGGCCAGCGTCTCGGCGAGCACCCGGTCCGCGTCGGTGACGACCACCGTCGCCCAACCGGCCTCGGCGACATCCAGCCACGGCTGCATCGGGAAGTTGGAGATCTGCAGCACCCGCGGATCGGCTTCCATGGCCCGGGCACGATCGAACCAGACCTTCATCGGGCCCTGCGACGTCAGGAACTGCTCCTGGTGGGACAGCAGCGGCAGCTTGCGCCACGCGGTGACGGGTCGGGCCGCACCCGCGACGATCCGCACCAGCAGCTCGGCGCCGAGGCGGCCCGTGTCGAACGGATCGTGGGGCTGGGTGCGGTGGCCGACGATCGCGGTGCTCAGTTCGACCATCCTGCGCGTCACGTTGGCGTGATGATCGAGCCCGAGCACGATCGGCACGCGATCGCCGAGGATCGAGCGGCACAGCGCCAGCTGCGCACCCTCAACGTCGTCGATGCCCTCGGCCGCGCACGCACCGTGCAACTGCAGCGCCAGCCCGTCGATGCGCCCCGCGGCCTGCAGGCCGGCGCGGATCCGGTCCTCGAAGAAGCGATACGCCTCGCCCGTGATGCGCCCCCCGGCAGTCGCCCACGCGCGGATGATCGGAATCGACTCGATGCCGGGACCCGATGCCTCGATCGCCTGCAGGTGCCCGCCGACCTGGCCCAGCCCGCGCAGCTGCCCGAAGATCTCCGGGCCCTCGAGGATTCCGAACGACTCGAAGTCGTGCAGCGTGGTCGGCACGGGATTGAAGTCGTTGCTCTCCTGGGCGACGTGGATCAGCGCAATCCTCATGAAGCCCTCTCAGATCGGATCGAGGGGATGCACGGGGCGGCGGATGCGCCGGAACGGAACCCTGCGGATGTTGGTGCAGGTGGGCCCGGGCGTATCGGCCATCAGCACCCGATCGGCGAGCGGGCCGAATGCGACGCGAAAGTGCGACGGCGACTTCACGAACACCAGCGCGGCCTCCCGGCAGTCGAGCCCCACCGACCCGTACAGGCCGACGTCCCACTCCAGCCCCGGGATCGTGCGCAGCGCCAGGCGGATCGAGCCGACCGCGAGCACCGCGGCCAGGCCCAGGTGGGCACGGGTCCCCTCGGCGCCTGCGCCCCGCATCACGTACTCGCCGTCGGTCAGCGCCTGGACCCGGCCGGTCACCGTGACCGGATCGCCCTCGCCCGGCGTGAAGTGATGCCCGACCGGCAGCGTGACCTGCGCGCCGGGCCCGGCGGCAATGGCCTGGCGCACCGCGGACGGGTCGACCAGCGTCAGGTAGGTCAGGCGGTCTGCACGGTCGGCACCGGCGGCCAACAGAGCGCGCAGCACGCTCGGGTTGTCCCCCGCAGCGCCGCCGCTGGGCGCATCGCCGCCGTCGCCGACGACCGTGGTGCCCGGCTGCGACAGCCCGAGCCGGATCGCCTCGTCCAGCGGCGTCAGGTCGGGCAGCATCCGCTCGCGCCGCTCCCAGGCCAGGTCCGCCAGAGTGGTCGCGGCCGCGTGCGCCGCCTCCGTGTCCCCGTCGGCGACGACCAGCACCGCGAAGCCCTGGTCCTCGAAGTCGAGCCAGGGTTGCACCGGAAACAGCGACGCGTGCAGCACCGCCCCCGACGCCTCCAGCGCCCGCGCGGCCTGCGCGACCTCGGACAGGGGTCCGTCCGACGTGCGGCCGTTCGCGGGGCTGACGATCATCGGCCGCTTGACCAGCGCCATCACCGGGCTGCGTCGGCCGGCCAGTCGATCCAGAAGCAGGCGGGCCGTGCGCTGGCCGGTTTCGTACATGTCGATGTGCGGGTACTGCTGGTAGCCGATCAGGAACACGCCGGGCTGCA
>CAYGZN010000463.1:0-2824 GCA_964354355.1 uncultured Burkholderiaceae bacterium
AATCGCCCGAGGCCGCGGCCAGCGCGAACTGGTCGAAGTCGGCATGGCTGACGGCGCGATCCAGCGCGACGGTCGCCGCGTTGATCGCCTGCTTGATCATTCGCGCCTGCACCGGCGGCATGGCCGCGGCGCGCTGCGCCAAAGCGAGCGCGGCGGCCAGCGCGCCGCCGCTGGGTGCCAGCTCGTCGACCAGCCCCCAGTCGGCCGCGCGCGCCGCGCCGAGCTTCTCGGCCAGGATCACGATGCGCTTGGCGCGAGCGGGGCCGACCAGGTGTCCGATGCGCGGCACCGCGCCCCACGACAGGTTCATGCCGCGCTCGATCTCGGGCACGTAGAAGGTCGCGTCCTCGGCCGCGACGCGCAGGTCGCAGGCCACCGCCAGCGCGGCGCCGCCGCCGACGCACCAGCCTTCGATCGCCGCGATCGTCAGCGGCTCGAGCTCCTCCCACGCGCGGCACATCCGCCCGCCGGTCTGCATGCGCTGGCGCCGCTCGGCGAACGGTGCCTTGCGCGCGGCGGCAAGCTCGGGGTCCTTCAGGTCGGCGCCCTTCGTGAAGACGGTCGCCGTTCCCGTCAGTACGATGGCCGAAGTCTGCGTGTCGTTCTCGAACGCGCGCGCGGCCGCGGTCAGCTGCCGGCACAGTTCGAGGGACAGGGCGTTGCGGGTGTCGCGACGGTCGAATCGCACGATCGCGATGCGCTCGCGGCGCTCGATGCTGACGAGGTCCATGGAAGTCTCCGGTCGATGGCGGGGTGGTGCAGCGGTATTCCGCCATTGTCGCCCGCCGCCGGGCGCGCGTCGCGCGTGCGTCGTCCCGGGCGCGGCGCGTGACCTACAATCGGGCCATGTCGAATCGAGGACTCAGGCTGCTGGTGCTGTCGGACCTGCACCTGGAGTTCGCGCCGCTGGCGATGCCGGGCGTCGCGGCCGGGCGCTTCGACGTGGTCGTGCTGGCGGGGGACATCCACCAGTCTCTCGAGGCGCTTCGATGGGCGCGCCGGACGTTCCCGTCGCAGCCGATCGTGCAGGTCGCCGGCAACCACGAGCACTTCGGCGCCGCGTACCAGCCTACGATGGCCGCGATGCAGGCCTGCGCGCGCGATCTGGGCATCCACCTGCTGGAGCACGCGGCGGTGACCATCGGTGCGGTCCGGTTCCTCGGCTGCACGCTGTGGACGGACTACCGGCTGTACGAGCGGCCGGGACGACCGGTGTCGTTGCCTGCATCGGCGGCGATGGCGATCGCCAGCGGCCGGATGATCGACTACGGCCTGATCGACTGGGACGACGCCGCCGTGGCTCCGGGCCGGCGGAAGTTCCGCCCCGAGGATTCCGTTGCGCTGCACAATCGCTCGCGGGCGTGGCTGGCGACCGAGCTTTCCCGGCCGTGCGCCGGTGCCCGATCGTGCGTGGTCGTGACCCACCACCTGCCCAGCTGGCATTCGGTCTCGCCCGAGTATTCGCGCGCCGACACGAACCCGGCCTTTGCCAGCGACCTCGACGACCTGCTGCCCGCGGCCGACCTGTGGATCCACGGGCACACCCACTCGTCGCACGACTACTTCGTGGCCGGCACCCGCGTCGTGGCGAACCCGCGTGGCTACCCGATGCGCAGCGGTGGCTTCGAGAATCCGCGGTTCGATCCTGTGCGAATCGTCACCGTCTGACCCGGGTCCGGCGCCCCCGGGGCGGTGGCCGGGCGGCGGGCGTGACCTTTTCGATTCCGCAAGGACGGGCGGCCGATCACGATGCACGCATGCGCGTCGCTCCAATCATCGGTCTGCTGGGTCCCCGCACCACCGCGCGGGTTCCCGACCTGGCTGCCGCGATCGCGTCGTCGCCCCCGGTGGCCTGGGCTGCCACGCTGCAGCGCGTGCTCGGGGCATTCGAGCAGGCCGGCATGCCGATGGCGCGCCAGCTGGAGCACTTCGAGCGCGCGCGTGCCGCACTGCTCGACGTCCTGGAGCCCACCCTGCGCGCCCTGCGCTTGGCACCGGTCCCGTTCAGCCGCGAAAACCTGCTGGCGTTCGACGCCGCCGCGCGGACGCTGCGCGCCGCGAGCGGCTGGTGCCGCGCCGCGAGCGTCGTGCTGCGCGACGACGCCGCGCCCGAATCGATGTCGCCCGCCGCGGCGCGCGCGCTGACTCGTGCGCTCGACTTCCAGTCCCGGCTGCTGGTCGGCGCGTGCCGCGCACGCGTGGCGCTCGAGCGCAGCGAATGGGACGGCCTTTGCCTGCTGGCGCACCACGCGCAGCGTGCCGGGCTGCTCGACGAGTCCTTTCCCGACGCCGAGGGCGCGCCCGTGCCGTGCGCGCGCAGCGCCTTCGCCGTCCCGGTGCTGCTGCGCCTGCTGGAGCCGCTCGGGCTGGCCCGGGCCGAATTCGACCTCGCGGCCAGCCTGGCCCGCTCGGGTTCTCGCCACGTGGGCGGGGTCATCGACGTCGACGGCGAGCCGCATGCCAATCCGCGCGGGCCGGCGATCGTGCTGAGTGCGCAGCACGGGGTGCGCCTCGACACCCGCCGGCTGGTGCGGGCGATCGAGGACTGCGCGCGCCGCCTCGCCGACGGCGCCACGCCCGCCGAAGTCGGACTGCGTACGCGCCTGCCACGCGACGTGCTTGCGGCGCTGCTCGGGCGCGTGCGCGGCGTCTGGTGCGCGCACTACCGACCCGCAGCGCTGGTGCGTCCCCCGGTCGCCCACGCGCTGCTGCACATCGGCCTGCCGCGCCAGCATGGCCAGCTGCGCAACGGCCCCGGCACTTCACCGGGGGCCACACAGGCCGGCGCGACGCAGTGCTGGCAGTGCTTGCGGACGTAGCGGTT
>CAYGZN010000464.1:0-2822 GCA_964354355.1 uncultured Burkholderiaceae bacterium
GTCGCGCATGGGCGATGTGATCCATCGCGTCGACGACGAAGTCGACCGGGACGACGTTGATGCGACCGCCCTCGATGCCGATCGCCGGCATCCACGACGGCAGCAGCCGGCGCAGGCGCTGGATCAGCTTGAAGAAGTAGTACGGTCCGTCGACCTTGTCCATCTCGCCGGTGCGCGAGTCGCCGACGACCGAGCCGGGACGGAACACCAGGTAGGGAACCCTGCATTCGGTCCGCACGACCTTCTCGGCGTCGTGCTTGGTCGAGAAGTACGGGTGATCGAGGTTCTCGGCTTCGTCGAACATGTCTTCGCGGAACACGCCCTCGAACATGCCGGCCGCAGCGATCGACGACACGTGGTGAAGACATCCGGCCCTGATCGCGTTGGCGAAGGCCACCACGTTGCGCGTGCCCTGGACGTTCACGCGGGCCTGGCTCTCGGCATCGGCTGACAGGTCGTAGAGCGCCGCCAGGTGAAAGAAGTGGCGCACCTTGCCCTGGAGCTTCCTGCGCTGCGCGGCGGCAATTCCCAGACCGGGCTGCGTCAGATCGCCCTGGACCGCCACGGCACGCGACGCGTCGACGCCCCAGTAGTCCAGCAGTGCCTGGATCCGCTCGGGCGCCGGGTCCCGCACCAGGAAGACCACGACCGAACCGCGCCGGTGCAGCAGCTTGCGCACGAGCCGCTTCCCGATGAAGCCGCTCGCGCCGGTGACGAAATACATCATTCGCACTCTCCCTGAGACGCCGTTGGAATGGATCGCGATGGCAATGATTGCACCGGGCGCCGCGGACCGGCAAGGCGGGCCCGGCGGCGCGCTGCGCCCGCGAGGCGAAGCCCGCCGACTTTAGTGTGCTTTCTCTAGAGGCGACTCGTAGACTTCGCACATCGCGCCGGTCCCGGTTGGGCGGCGCAACAACCCAACGAACGGAGAAGGTCCACATGGTCAAGAAACTCAAAGCGGGCTCGACGAGCAAGGCCGACAACCAGCTGGCAGCGGCCGTCAGGGCGTCGGCGCAGCAGATTTGGCTGGCCGGTCTGGGAGCCTTCGCGAAAGCCCAGGAAGAGGGCACGAAGGTCTTCGAGGTGCTCGTCAAGGAAGGCCGGGACATCCAGAAACGCACCCGTGCGATGACCGAGGAGAAGCTCGGCGAAGTCACCGGCAAGGTGTCCAAGGTCGCCGGGGATCTGTCCAAACAGGCGACCGACTCGTGGGACCGCCTGGAGCAGGTGTTCGAGGAGCGCGTCGCGCGGGCGTTGAACCGGCTGGGCGTGCCGACCAACGCGGACATCCAGGAACTGATCGCACAGGTCGAAGCCCTGAACGCCAGCGTCCAGGCGCTGGGCGGCAAGCCCGCAGCGCCGCGCGCAACCGCGCGCGCCGCTGCGCGCCGGCCGGCGGCACGCAAGGTGGTGGCCGCCAAGGCGGCACGCGGTCGCAAGGCCACCCGGGCCGCCGCCTGATTCCGGCGCCGGGCTGCCCGGCGGGTCGCGTGTGTCGAGGCTCGACGTGCGTGGCTCGCCGGGATCGCCGTGATGCAACGGCAGTTTCCCACCGCGCGCGGATAGGCGCGCCGCGCACACCTCAGCCATGACCGCACGCGACCCACCCCGGATCGGACTGGCGCTCGCCGGGGGCGGATTTCTCGGCGCCGCCTACGAACTCGGCGCGCTCGCGGCGCTGTCCGAGGCCATCGACGGCCTGGACTTCACGCGGCTGCACGTCTACGTGGGCGTCAGCGCCGGGGCTTTCCTGGCGGCCGGCCTCGCCAACGGCCTGAGCCCGCACCAGATGGTGCGGCTGTTCGTCGAGAGCGAGGACGTCGAGGACAACCCGTTCGATCCGGCGACGCTGCTTCGCCCGGCCTACGGCGAGATGCGGGAGCGCCTGTCGCAGGCCCCCGCGCTGCTGGCCGAACTCGCCAAGGAAGTACGTCGGGGCCTGCTCTGGGGCGGCGTCAGCACGGCCGTCTGGCGTGGCCTCGACCGGGCCGCCGCCATGCTGCCGACAGGGATCGTCGATGCGTCGCCCGCCGAGGTGAAGCTGGCTCGGCTGCTCTCCGGGCCCGGCCGGACCAATCACTTCGATGAGCTGGGTTGCGCGCTGCGCATCGTCGCGACCGACATCGACACCGGCGAGGCCGTCGCGTTCGGGGGCCCCGGCCTGCAGCAGGTGCCGATCTCGCGGGCGGTGGTGGCCTCGGCGGCGGTGCCGGGCCTGTTCCCGCCGGTCAAGGTGCTGGGGCGGTACTTCGTGGACGGCGCACTCAACAAGACGCTGCACGCGTCGGTCGCGCTGCACGAGGGCGCGGACCTCGTGCTGTGCCTGAACCCGCTGGTGCCCTACAACCCGGGGGCCGGGCTGGTGAAGCCTTCGGTCGCCAGCAGCGGCCTGGGCGCCGTGCTGACCCAGACGATCCGCACGACGATCCGCTCGCGGATGACGGTCGGGCTGGCGAGGTACCGGGTCACCCACCCGCGTGCCGACGTGCTGCTGTTCGAGCCGCGCGCCGACGACGCAACGACGTTCTTCACGCGGATCTTCAGCGTGTCCAGCCGCCGCGGCCTGTGCGAGCACGCCTACCGCGAGACCCGCACCAACCTGCTTGCGCGCGCCGGCGAGTTGGGCCCGGTATTCAAGCGGCACGGCCTGAACCTGAACGTGACGCGGCTGACGGACACCCACGTGCAGCTGGTTCGCCACGTGCCGCGCCCGCGCCCGGCACGCCTGACCGCGCTGGGTTCGGCCACGCGCCGGCTGCAGCACCTGCTCGAAGACCTGGACCGGCTGGTTCGGCTGTCGCGCTGACGCGGCGGCGCGG
>CAYGZN010000465.1:0-2822 GCA_964354355.1 uncultured Burkholderiaceae bacterium
GCCGGGATTCCATGACGAAGGATTCTTCGACTGGATCGCACATTTCGATCCTACCTGGTATACCGCCGTCCCCACGATTCACCAGGCGGTGGTCGCCAATCACGGTCTCTACCATCGGAAGGCGCCCGGGCACCACTTCCGCTTCGTGCGCTCATCGTCCTCGGCGCTGTCGCCGCGCACGTTCCAAGCCCTGAGTGCCGCGTTCGCGTGCCCGGTCGTCGAGGCCTACGGCATGACCGAGGCCTCGCACCAGATGACCAGCAACCCGCTACCCCCCGTCGCAACCCGCGTCGGCTCGGTGGGCCTGTCGGCAGGCGCCGAGGTCTCGATCCTGGACGATGCGGGTCGGGAGCTGGGCGTTCGAGCGGTCGGCGAGATCTGCGTTCGAGGACCGGGAATGACGGCCGGGTACGAGCGGAACGACGACGCCAACGCGCGGTCATTCGTGCGCGGCTGGTTTCGAACCGGAGACCAAGGCTGGCTGGACGACGAGGGATACCTGTACATCAGCGGCCGCCTGAAGGAGATCATCAACCGAGGCGGCGAGAAGGTTTCGCCCCGCGAGGTCGACGAGGCCCTGCTAGAGCACCCGGACGTCGCACAGGCGGCCGCCTTTCCGGTGCCGCACGCCACCCTGGGTGAGGACGTCGTGGCGGCCGTGGTCAGGCGGCGGGATGCCCGCGTCGACGAAGCAGCCCTCAGGGCATTCCTGTTCGCACGGCTGGCGCCGTACAAGGTGCCGACGACGCTCGTGTTCGTCGATGCCATTCCCAAGGGCAGCACGGGCAAGGTGCAGCGCTCGAAGTTGCACGAGCGGCTCGGAGGGCTGATTCCCCGCGCATTCGTCGAACCGCGGGCCGGGGTGGAGCGAACCCTCGAGGAGCTGTTTCGTGAAGTTCTGGATTGCGGCCCGATCGGCGCCCACGACAACTTCTTCGTGCTCGGCGGAGACTCGTTGAAGGGGACGCGGCTCATCGCGCGGGTCAACCGGGAATTCGGTCTGGAGCTCGAACCGGCCTGCGCGTTCCTCTACCCGTCCATATCCGAACTGGCCGGACACCTGCGGGGTCGGTCGGACGAACTCGCGTTGGTCGAGGCGACGCTCGACGGCGAGGTGGCAGCGATGAGCGACGACGAGGTGATGCGCGCCCTGGCCGATGACGGGCCGTCAGACGCGGCGCCTTCGCCATGGCAGCAGGGCGGCGCAGTCGGTGCACGCTGACCGGCAACGACAAGACGTCAAGCGATTGAACAAGATTCGAATCATGAATGACCGATTCCGCGATGCGGGCCCTGGCGCGGCTGCCACGTCCGCAGCCGTCGACCCGGCTGCCGCCCGTGCCATGCTGCTCCAGCGACGACTTCGTCAGATCCTGCGGCGAGATCAGCCCCCGCTTATACCGAGCCGTGAGGCTGGGGCAAGGGTTCCGTTGTCGTATTCGCAGGAGGGTTTGTGGTTTCTGGACCGGTTGCAGGGTCCGAGCGGTGTGTACAACGTGGCGCACGCGGTGAGGCTGCAGGGGGAGCTGGATCTGGGGGCGCTGCAGGCAGCGGTGAGCGCGCTGGTGCGGCGCCACGAGAGTCTGCGCACGGCGCTGCGCGAGCGCGACGGCGAGGCGGTTCAGGTGGTGCATCCGCAGGTGCGCATTGCGGTGTCGGTGCACGACGGGCTGCAGCAGGGGCAGCTGCAGCGGCGGTTGCGGGAGCTGGCGCGCGAGCCGTTCGATCTTGGCGTGGCGCCGCTGCTGCGGGTGCACGTGCTTCGGCTCTCGGAGCACGAGCACGTGCTGCTGCTGGTGATCCACCACATCGTGTCGGATGGCTGGTCGATGGGGGTGCTGGCGCGCGAGCTCGGTGCGCTCTACGAGGCCTGCGCTGCGGGCAGGGACGCGGCGCTGGCGCCGCTGGCGATCCAGTTTGCCGACTACGCGATCTGGCAGCGGCAACGCTGGAACAGCCCGCAGTTGGCCGCTCAGATGGGGTACTGGCGCGGCAAGCTCGAGGGTCTGGAGGCGTTGCAGCTGCCGCTGGATCGGCCGCGGCCGGCGCAGCTCGGCCATCAGGGGAGTCTGGAGCGGTTCGAGGTGAGCGCGGCAGAGCTCGATCGGCTCAAGAGCCTTGCGCGCCAGCACAACGCGACGTTGTTCATGGTGCTGCTGGCGGCGTTCAAGACGCTGCTGATGCGCTACAGCGGGCAGTACGATCTGGCGGTGGGCACGCCGATCGCCGGGCGCCCGCGCACCGAGCTGGAAGGCCTGATCGGATATTTCGTCAACACCCTGGTATTGCGTACCGATGCGTCCGGCGATCCCGGCTTTGCCGAACTGCTGGCGCGGGTTCGCCAGACGGCGCTGGAGGCCTACACGAACCAGGAGGTTCCCTTCGACCGGCTGGTGGCCGAGCTCAGCCCGCAGCGCGACCTGAGCAGGAACCCGCTGTACCAGGTGGCTTTCGTTCTGCAGAACACCCCCGAGCGGGTCTTCAGCCTGCCGGGCCTGCAGGCCCAGCGGGTGGAGTTGCACACCGATACGACCAAGTTCGACCTGTCGCTGTCGCTGACCGAGACCGAGGGGCGTCTGCAGGGGTTGCTGGAATACAGCACCGATCTGTTCGAGGCGGCCACGATTCGGCGCATGGCCGGGCACTTCCGGAATCTGCTGGCGGGCATTCTGGCCGACGCCACGCAGCCCCTGTCGCAACTGCCGTTGCTGGACGAGGCCGAGCGGCACAAGCTGTTGCGCCAGTGGAACGACACGGCCCGGCCTTATCCGCTGCACAAGTGCCTGCACGAACTGTTCGAGGAGCAGGTCGAGCAGCGCCCC
>CAYGZN010000466.1:0-2780 GCA_964354355.1 uncultured Burkholderiaceae bacterium
TCCGTGACCTTCAGCGCCAGCGGCCGCACCTCGGGCGGCGCGCTGTCCAGCACCGTTGCGATCGAGCCGAGCAACCGCTCGGCCGCAGGGCGCTGCGCACCGGTGTCGAAACTGCTGGCCGCAGCCGGCACGAAGCCCTCGGCGGCAACGTCCTTCCAGCCGTCGCCCTCGCGTCGGTACACGGCGGTGCCGTGGGCCTCGAGCAGGTCGCCCTTTCGATTGCCCCCGGTCGTGATTCCGGTCAGGCCCTTCGGACCCGTTCCCAGCGCATTGACCAGCCCGCCTGCGCCGGCCGCCTCCCAGTTGCCGAAGTCGTAGTCGCGCGCGAGCCGCAGTTGCGCGTCGAAGTAGACGATCCGGCGCGTCTGGCCGGGCGGCGCCAGATTGTCGGCCATCGAGCCGCGCCGCTCGACCGACACCACGTCCACCACGTCTTGCGGAATTGCCGCACGGACCCGTGCAGCCACGTCGGTGGCCACGGTCGGCGCAGCGGGTGCGCGGTCGCATCCGGCGGTCGTCAGCGCCGCCCATGCCAACAGCACCGGTGCGATCCAGCGAAGCAGTGTCGCCATCGCTCAGCCTCCCAGGAACGGCCAGGCCAGCAGCGCCGTCAGGATCAGCGCGTTGGCCAGATCGACGAAGAATGCGCCGGCCAGCGGCACGATCAGCATCGCCGTCGGCGCCGGACCGTATCGACCCACCAGCGCCTTCATGTTCGCCATTGCCGTGGCGGTCGAGCCGACGCTGAACCCGACGAACGCGGCGGTCGTCACGGCGGCTTCGTAGTCGCGGCCCATCACCCGGAAGCACACGAAGGCCGCATAGACGCACGCGAGGACGCCCTGCATCGCGGCGATCAGCAGGACCGGCGCCGCCGCGGTGGCTGCGTCGACGAGGTCGATCGTCATCATCGTCATCACCAGGAACAACGCCAGACAGATGCCGGCAACGAGCTCCGAGGCGCGATCGTCCGGCCTGACGCCCGCCAGCGGCAGCAGGTTGCGAAGGGCCACGCCGATGACCATGCAGCACAGGAACGCCGGGATCGTCAGCGCGCCGCCGCTGAGCTGCTCGGACAGCCAGCGCCCGGCCGCCAGGGCCGCGAACACGCCGGCCAGCGAACCGATCATGTCCACCGTGCGCAGCGGTCTGTCGACGGGCGGCGTCGATTCGACGGGCGGCGTCGATTCGACGGGGCCGTCCGGCCGGGACGGTCCGATGCTCGCACGGGACGCGTCGCCGGCCGCATCGGAGTCGGTCGGGCCGCGCAGGCGGTTGCGGTCGATCAGGTACTGCGCAACCGGCCCGCCCAGCACGCCGCCCAGGATCAGTCCGAGCGTTGCCGCCGTCATCGACAGCTCCATGACCGACTGGAAGTTGAAGATCTCGGCAAAGCGTTCGGCATAGGCGGCACCGGTGCCGTGCCCGCCGACCAGCGTCACCGATCCCGCGACGATGCCCAGAATCGGAGGCAGGTCGAGCAGGACGGCGCCGGCAATCCCCGCGAGGTTCTGCAGCAGGATGAACGGAACCAGCACCGCCAGGAACAGGGCCAACGCCTTGCCGCCGCGCCTCAGGTGGCGCAGGTCGGCGGTCATGCCGGTACCCGCGAAGAACGCGAGCAGCAGCAGCGGCTTGATCGTGGCGTCGATCGCCAGCCTGAATTCCGTCGTGACCGCCAGCAGCGACGCCAGCAGCGAAAAGAGCAGCCCGCCGGTGATCGGGTCCGGGATGTTGTAGCGCGCCAGCACGGGCACGCGCGCGTTGACCAGGTTGCCGGCCAGCAGCACAAGCAGCGCCAGCAGCAGCGATGTGACCGCGTTGAGCGTCATGTCGGGCGCAATCCGCTGCGCGCGCGCGGCTCAGTGAGCCTGTTCCCAGTTCGGCCCGGCGCCGACCTCGACCAGCAGCGGAACCTTAAGTTCCGCCACGCCGCCCATCAGCCGAGGCAGCGCGCCGCGCACGATCCCGAGCTCCTGCTGCGCCACCTCGAGCACCAGTTCGTCGTGCACCTGCATGATCAGCTTGCTGGCAAGCTGCTCACGCTCGAGCCAGTCCTGCACCGCGATCATCGCCAGCTTGACCAGGTCGGCGGCCGTGCCCTGCATCGGCGCGTTGATCGCCGCGCGCTCGGCGGCCTTCTGGCGCGGGCCGTTGGGCGAGTTGATCTCCGCCAGCCACAGCCGCCGCCCGAACACCGTCTCGACGTAGCCCTGCTGCCGGGCGGCGACGCGCGTCTGTTCCATGTAGCGCGCGACCCCCGGATAGCGGGTGAAGTAGCGTTCGATGTAGTTGCGCGCCGCGTCGCGCTCGATGCCGAGCTGCGAGGCCAGCCCGAATGCGCTCATGCCGTAGATCAGCCCGAAGTTGATGGTCTTGGCGTAGCGGCGCTGCTCGGCGTCCACCTCGTCGGGCGGCACGCCGAAGATCTCGCCGGCGGTCGCACGGTGCACGTCCAGCCCTTGCGCGAACGCCCGCAGCAGGCCCTCGTCGTCGGACAGGTGCGCCATGATGCGCAGCTCGATCTGCGAGTAGTCGGCCGACACCAGCGCGCTGCCCGGGGGTGCGATGAACGCCTCGCGGATGCGCCGGCCCTCGGCCGTGCGCACCGGGATGTTCTGCAGGTTGGGATCGCTCGAGGCGAGCCGCCCGGTGACAGCCACCGCCTGCGAGTAGCTGGTGTGCACCCTTCCGGTCACCGGGTTGACCATCCGGGGCAGCTTGTCGGTGTAGGTCGACTTCAGCTTGGACAGGCTGCGGTATTCCAGCAGCAGCTTGGG
>CAYGZN010000467.1:0-2774 GCA_964354355.1 uncultured Burkholderiaceae bacterium
AGCACGCACCGGCCGATGCCTGCACCAGCACCAGCGTGACGATCCGGCCCAGGCGGTCGGCCAGCGCGCCGATCGCGAAGCGCCCGATCAGGCTGCCGATGCCGATCAGGCCGACGAGTCCCACGGCACTCGCCTCGTCGATGCCCAGATCGCGCGCAGCGGCCGACGCGTGCGCGAACGGAATGAACATGCTGGGGCTTGCCGCGGCAACGGCGGCGTAGAGCCACCAGAACTGACGGCTGCGCAGCGTCTGAGTCAGTGTCGCGCCCGGCAGGTCGCGCGTGGTGGACCCCTTGGCGAGCGGTGCGCTGCGCAGCAGCAGGGTGGCGCCGACGCCGACCACCAGCACCCCGAGCGCGACCGCGCGCAGCGCGCCGCGCCACTGCAGCGCGGCGATTGCCGCGGCGGCCAGCAGCGGGACCGC
This sequence comes from uncultured Burkholderiaceae bacterium, assembly GCA_964354355.1. Classification (GTDB taxonomy): domain Bacteria; phylum Pseudomonadota; class Gammaproteobacteria; order Burkholderiales; family Burkholderiaceae_E; genus CAYGZN01. The sequence goes on from CAYGZN010000467.1 coordinate 425, forward strand.
CACGGTGCCCGCGCCGATGCCCGCGCTGGCCACCCCGGCGGCCAGGCCGCGTCGCCGCGTGAACCAGGGCTGCACGCAGGCGATGGCCGGGCTGTAGACCAGCGCGATACCCACGCCGACGCCGATCCCGTAGGTCACGTAGACCGCGCGCATCGACCCGGCGATACTGCACGCGGCCAGCCCTGCGGCAATGCACAACATGCCCGCACTGCACACGACGCGCGGCCCGAAGCGGTCGGACAACATGCCGGCGCCCGCGCCAAGCACGAAGTACAGCAGACCCGACAGCCCGAAGACCAGCGACACGTCGGCGCGCTGCGCGTCGAACTCGGCCGCGAACGATTCGAAGAACGCGGCGAACGAATACGACACCCCGAAGATGACCGCCAGGCTCACGAATGCGGCCCAGACGACGACCCACGCGTAGCGCGGTTCGCTCATCGGGCGGGGCGGGAACGAGGGCGCATGGGCCGGCCAGTGTACCGCCCGCCGGGCCGAGCCGGCCCGCACGGTGCGCGGTCCGTCGCCCGCTCCCCATTTGACAGAGGCAGGGGCGGTTTCGATAATCGACCGATCCCCACCTCCGGCTGAAGGTCGCGCTGCGCCCTCGGCGTGACCGATGGCCGACCGCGACGCGACGCTGGAATTCCCCTTCGACGAACAGGTTCCCGAACCGGGGCACACGCTCGAGGTGGCGCCGGGCGTGCACTGGCTGCGGATGCCGCTGCAGGGCTCGCCCGACCACATCAACCTGTGGCTGCTGGAGGACTCGGACGGCTGGACGGCGGTCGACTGCGGCGTGACGACGCCCGAGACCCTGGCGCTGTGGGAGCAGCACTTTGCGTTCACGTTGCGCGGGCGCCCGATCACCCGCGTGCTGGTGACCCACTTCCACTCGGACCACTTCGGCCTGGCCCACTGGCTGTGCGAGCGCTGGGACGCGCCGCTGTGGATGGCGCAGGCCGAGTATCTGCAGGGGCGACTGGCCCAGCAGCCGGACGGCGGCAACTGGGGCCCGCCGGCGCTGGCGCACCTGCGTCGGCACGGCCTGACCGACCCCGAGTTGATCGAGCGGCTGGTGGCGCGCGCCGGGAACTACACGCGGATGGTTCCGGCGATCCCGCCGTGGTTCCGGCGAATCGTCGACGGCGATTCGATTCCGGTCGGGGCGATCGACTGGGTCTGCATCGCCGGCTACGGCCACGCGCCCGAGCACATGGCGCTGCATGCGCGCGGCCCGGGGCTGCTGATCGCGGGCGACATGCTGCTGCCGAGGATCTCCGCGAATGTCGGGGTCAGCTGGATCGAGCCGGAGGGGGATCCGCTGACCCGTTTCCGCCAGTCGATCGAGCGTTTCCGTGGCCTGCCGCCCGACACGATGGTGCTGCCGTCCCACGGGCGGCCGTTCCGGGGCATCGCCACGCGGCTCGACCAGATGCAGGCACATCACGCGCAGCGCCTCGATGCGGTGCTCGAGGCCTGCGCGGAGCCGATGTCGGCGACCGACCTGCTGCCGGTGCTGTTCCATCGCCGGCTCGCGCCGTCCCAGGTCGGCCTGGCCTTGAACGAGTCGCTGGCCCACCTGAACGCGCAGTGGCATGCCGGCGCCCTGCGGCGCGAACGCGGCGAGGACGGCGTCTACCGGTTCGTCGCCGCCTAGATCAGGCTCGCGTCGGTCGGCACGCCCATCAGCACGCGCCCGGCCAGCTCGTAGGTCGCGGCGCTGACCATCATGTGCTGCGTGCCGACGTGCGCGTCGCGGAACCGCCGCTGCAGCGGACTCGACAGGAAGACCGATGACCCGCCGCCCAGGTCGTACATGCTGCGCGTGACTTCGGCGCAGGTCCGCGTGGCCCAGGTGGCCGCCAGCCGCAGCTCGGCGCGGTCTGCGACCTCGAGCGGCTGGCCGGCGCGGGCGCGTTCCCAGGCGTGGTCGACCGATTCGTAGTACCAGGCACGCGCCGAGCGCAGCCGGGCCTCGGCCTGGGCCAGCTCGGCCTGGGCGCCGGCGCGCTCGGCGAGCATCCGGGTGCTGCCCTGCGGGCGCTTGCTGCCGGCGAGCTCCACCAGGTCGTCGATGGCCGCCCGCGCGTTGCCCATCATCACCGCCGCGATGCCCAGCGCCAGAAGCCCGAACGGCGGGAACCGGTACAACGGCCCGGGCTCGCGCGGGGTCTCGCCGACCAGGGAGATCGTGTGGGTGTGCGGCACGAACAGATCGCTCACCTCGACCTCCCCACTGCCCGTGCCGGACAGTCCGGCGGCGTGCCAGCTGTCGATGCGAGTCGCCGCGGCCGCCGGAAAGAACAGCATTCGCGATTCCGGGGCCCCGCCGGGCAGGCGCCGCGGC
>CAYGZN010000468.1:0-2764 GCA_964354355.1 uncultured Burkholderiaceae bacterium
CCCCGCGCAGCGGGGCGCGATCCCCGGAGCCGCCCGCGGCCACCGCCTCGCCACGCCTCACCACCCCGCTACAATGCGCCAGCCACCCCCGCACGGCGCCGCGCTGCGCCCATCACCTTGCAACTCATCCGCCTCTCCCGAATCCTGTTCGTCGCCTGGCGCTTCGGCCTGGACGAGATCGCGGCGTCCGGTGCGCAGTCGACGCTGGGCTCGCGCTGGGCGCGGGGCGCGGGGCGGGCGCTGCGGTTCGGGCGTCGGCTCGACGCGCCGCGCGGGGAGCGCCTGAGGCGGGCGCTCGAGGCGCTGGGACCGATCTTCGTGAAGTTCGGGCAGGTGCTGTCGACCCGCAGGGACCTGCTGCCCACCGACGTCGCCGACGAGCTTGCGCTGCTGCAGGACCGGGTGCCGCCGTTCCCGTCCTCCCAGGCGATCGCCGAGATCGAGCGCGGGCTGGGGCGGCGCATCGACACGATGTTCAGCGAGTTCGACGCGGAGCCGGTGGCCTCTGCGTCGATCGCGCAGGTGCACTTCGCGCGGCTGCACGACGGGGCGGAAGTCGCGGTCAAAGTGTTGCGTCCCGGCATGGCGCAGGTGATCGGCAAGGACCTGGCGCTGCTGCGCACCGCGGGCAAGCTGGCGATGCGACTGTCGGCCGACGCCCGCCGCCTGCGGCCGCTGGACGTCATCGACGAGTTCGACCACTACCTGCACGACGAACTCGACCTGGTCCGCGAGGCCGCCAACGCCAACCAGCTGCGGCGCAACTTCGCCGACTCGGAACTGCTGCGCATTCCCGAGATGCATTGGGACTACTGCGCGTCCAGCGTGATCGTGATGGAGCGCATCCACGGCATCCCGATCAGCCAGATCGACCGGATGGTCGCCGCGGGCATGGACCTGAAGAAGCTCTCGCGCGACGGCGTCGAGATCTTCTTCACGCAGGTGTTCCGCCACGGGTTCTTCCACGCGGACATGCACCCCGGCAACATCTTCGTCGGCGACGCGGGCCCGGACTTCAACCGCTACATCGCGCTGGACTTCGGCATCGTCGGCACGCTGTCGGACTCGGACAAGAGCTACCTCGCCCAGAACTTCCTGGCGTTCTTCCGGCGCGACTACCGCCGCGTCGCCGAACTGCACGTGGAGTCGGGCTGGGTGCCGCGCTCGACGCGCGTCGAGGAGCTCGAGGGCTCGATCCGTGCCGTGTGCGAGCCGATCTTCGACCGGCCGCTGAAGGAGATCTCGCTGGGGCTCGTGCTGCTGCGGCTGTTCCAGGCGTCGCGGCGGTTCAACGTCGCGATCCAGCCGCAGCTGGTGCTGCTGCAGAAGACCCTGCTCAACATCGAGGGGCTGGGGCGCCAGCTCGACCCGGACCTGGACCTGTGGGTCACGGCCAAGCCGATCCTCGAGCGCTGGATGGACGAGCAGGTGGGCACGCAGGGGATGATGGACCGGCTGCAGCAGGAGTCCGCGCAGTGGGCGCAGATGATTCCGGCGCTGCCCCGGCTCGCGCACCGCGCGCTGGTGCGGGCCGGCGACCCCCCCGACGGTCGCGCCACGGAACTGCTGCTGCGCGAGCTGCTGCACGAGCAACGCTGGCTGCGGCGGGCGGCGTGGGTCGCGGTACTGCTGCTGACGGCCGTGGTAGCCATGCTCGCCCGCCAGTTCCTATAATTCGCCGCTGACAACGCGCCGTTGCGGGGAACGCCATGCTGGTCACTTCGGTCATCGTCTATCTGCTGGTCACGATCGCGATCGGGCTGTATGCCGCGCAGCGCGTGCACGGGGCCAAGGACTTCCTGGTCGCCGGTCGCAGCCTGCCGCTGTACATGAACATGGCGACGGTGTTCGCGACCTGGTTCGGCGCGGAGACCGTGCTGTCGGTGTCGGCGACGTTCGCCAAGGACGGCCTGCACGGGGTGCCGGCGGACCCGTTCGGCGCGTCGGTGTGCCTGGTGCTGGTGGCGCTGTTCTACGCACGCCGGTTCTACAAGATGGAGCTGCTGACGATCGGCGACTTCTATCACAAGCGCTACGGCAAGTCGGTCGAGGTGCTGACCTCGCTGGCCATCACGATCTCGTACCTGGGCTGGACCTCGGCCCAGCTGACCGCGCTGGGCCTGGTCATCACGGTGCTGTCGGGGGGCGACCTGACGCTGAGCCAGGGGATCGTGATCGGCGCGGCGGTCGTGCTGTTCTACACGGTCTGGGGCGGCATGTGGTCGGTGGCCTTCACCGACCTGTTCCAGACGGTGGTCATCCTGGTCGGCCTGACGCTCGTGGCGTTCCTGATCGGCGACATGGCCGGCGGCGCGGGCAAGGTGATCGCGCAGGCGCACGCCGACGGCAAGCTGCAGTTCTGGCCGCGCGGCGGATGGGCCGACTGGCTGACCTTCATCGCCGCGTTCCTGACGATGGCGCTGGGCTCGATCCCGCAGCAGGACGTGTTCCAGCGGGTGACCAGCGCGAAGAACGAGAAGACCGCGGTGCGCGGCACGCTGTTCGGCGCGGCCGCCTACTTCGTGTTCGCGTTCGTGCCGATGTTCATCGCCTACGCGGCGCTGATGGTCGACCCCGCGCTGGTCAAGCTGTTCGAGTCCGACGACGCGCGCGAGATCCAGCGGATCCTGCCGGAACTGGTGCTGGCCAGAATGCCGTTGTGGGCGCAGGTGATGTTCTTCGGGGCGCTGCTGTCGGCGATCCTGTCGACCGCCTCGGGTGCGCTGCTGGCGCCGTCGAGCCTGTTCACCGAGAACGTGCTGCG
>CAYGZN010000469.1:0-2763 GCA_964354355.1 uncultured Burkholderiaceae bacterium
TGCGCCGGCGTCGTCGAGTTCGGCCTGAAGCAGCCGCGCCGAGCGGGTCACGATGCGCGTCAGGTCGTCGGTGTCGTAGAACTCGAGCCGCGCGACGATGCCGAACCGGTCGCGCAGCGGGTTGGTCAGCATGCCCGCGCGCGTGGTCGCGCCCACCAGCGTGAACGGCTGCAGGTCGAGCTTGATCGAGCGCGCCGCCGGTCCCTCGCCGATCAGAATGTCGATCTGGAAGTCCTCGAGCGCCGGATACAGGATCTCCTCGACGACCGGCGACAGCCGGTGGATCTCGTCGATGAACAGCACGTCGTTTCGCTCGAGGTTGGTCAGGATCGCCGCGAGGTCGCCGGGTCGCTCCAGCACCGGCCCGGAGGTCTGGCGCAGGTTCACGCCCATCTCGGCGGCGACGATGTGCGCCAGCGTCGTCTTGCCGAGCCCCGGCGGGCCGAACAGCAGCAGGTGATCGAGCGCCTCGCCGCGGTTGCGCGCGGCGGTCACGAAGATGTCGAGCTGCTCGCGGATCCGCGGTTGGCCGACGTAGTCGGCGAGCGACTTGGGGCGCAGCGCGCGCTCGACGGCTTCCTCGGCGGGGGAGGCCGCAGCCGGCGCGATCAGGCGTTCGGTCAGTCGATCGGTCTCGATCATCGCCGCATTCTACAGCGGCGGCCAAACCGGGCTCAGAGCTGGTGCGCGCCCACCGTGCCGTCGCGATCGACGCTCAGCCACGGCAGGCCGGCACGCGCGAGGAACGCAGGCGCGTCGGATTCGAGCAGCATGCCGATCGTTGTGAGGCTGCCCGCTGCGACCGCCAGCGGCGCCACGACGGTGATCGACTGCCAGCGCTGCACGGGCATGCCGGTGCGCGGGTTCAGGATGTGGCAGTAGCGGCGGCCATCGCGCTCGAAGTAGCGCTCGTAGTCGCCACTGGTGCAGACCGCGCCGCCTGCGATCGGAATCGAGGCCACGGTGGCGCCGGCACGGCGCGGGTGCTGGATCGCGATCGTCCACGGCGCGCCGTCGGGCTGCGGGCCCAGCGCGCGGATGTCGCCGCCCAGGTCCACGAATCCGCTGACCGCTCCGGCGGCCTGCATCGCGCCGGCGGCCCGGTCCGCCGCGTATTCCTTGCCGAATCCGCCGAAATCGATCTCCATGCCCGCCGCGGGCAGGCGCACCCGACGCGCATCGCGCTCGACGCGGGACCAGCCCACCAGGGGCAGCAGCGCGGCCAGCGCTTCGGGCGTGGGCACCACGGCGGCGCGGAAGTCCCAGGCGCGGCGCAGCACGCCGGAGGTGATGTCGAACAGGCCGTCGCTCTGCTGGTACAGCGTGCCCGCGTAGGCGAGCAGCGACGCGGTCTCGTCGTCGCACTCGACCGGCGAGGCGCCTGCCGCGCGGTTGATGCGCGTGACGATGCTGTCGTCACGGTAGCGCGAGAACTTGACCTCGACCCGGCGCACCTCGTCGATCGCGGCCCGCGCCCAGCGTTCGGCCAGGTCCTGCGCGGGCGCGGCCACGCGGACCTCGCACCGGCTGGCCATCGCGGCGAACTCGAACCCGAAGTGCTGCATGGGCCGATCGTCGCCGGCTCAGAACGCCTTCGTCAATCCCACCTGCAGGAACCGCGCCGACAGCGGTGCGATGCCGGGGCTGCCGTTGCCGCCGATGCGCCAGCTGCTGCGCTGCTCGTAGAAGGACAGGCTCGCGTCCACGATGGTGTCGCGGTCGATCGCATTGGCGACCTTCAGGCTCAGCGTGCCGGCGCCGAAGGCCGACAGCCGGGCGTCGGGCGAATACAGCCCGTTCGGATTCGCCAGGAAGCCCGGCGGGTAGGGGGGGCCCAGCACGGGGTCGTAGTACGGGTCGTAGTAGAAGCCGGCCGCATTCTGGGTGTGGTAGCGGGCCAGCGGCGCGACCGACCAGCCATGCCCCAGCGGCTGGATCCACTCGGCAGTGAACGTGTGTCCGCGCACGCTCCACGAGTCGCCGTAGTAGCGGTAGCTGGTGCGCAGCGTCGCCTGCATCGACTCCAGGAAGTGGTTCCACCGCAGCAGGACGGCGGCCTGGTCGCGGCTGTCGGGCCGGTTGTCGACGACCTTGTAGGGGTCCGAGTAATAGCCGCGGCCGCGCGCCCACGTCAGGTTGACCTGCGCGATGTCGTTCGGCGTGAGCACCTGCGTGACGCCCGCCATCAGGTCGGTGGTGTTCTTGCGCGCATCGACGACCACCTGGTTGACCGGGTTGATCACGTCCCAGGCCCGTCCGGCACCGTAGGTCCAGGTCGTGTTGTTGTCGTCGCTGGTGAACTTGACCAGCGCGCTGATCGCCTGCGATCGGTAGTCGTGCTCGCTGGAGAAGGCGGTGCCCAGCGCGATCGAGGACCGCTCGAAGTAGCGTGTGACCCGCACGTCGCCGGCTTTGCGGAAGTCCTGCATCCTCGAGGCGCTCGAGATCGACGAGTGCCAGCGCGGCGAGGCGCCCGAGACGCTGTCGCCCACCGCGTTGGCCTCAATCGCCCAGTGTCCGGCGAACGGCACCACCAGTCCCAGCGACGGCGCGTTGACGGTGATTCGCTTGAGGCCGGGCTGCGAGTCCTGGTAGTTCAGGTAGCCCAGCGACAGGACGGGCCGCTCGGGCGCCGTCTCCGCCGCCGCGGGCGGCGCCACGCCGGGCAGCGTGAGCGCCGCGGCGACGATCGCCGCGCCCGCGGTGCCGCGTGAGGGTTCGCTCATGGTAGGGTGTCCCTTCGGCCTAGTTGCAGCCGCAGCC
>CAYGZN010000470.1:0-2760 GCA_964354355.1 uncultured Burkholderiaceae bacterium
TACCAGCACATCTTCTGGTTCTTCGGGCACCCCGAGGTCTACATCATGATCCTGCCGGCCTTCGGCATCGTCAGCGAGATCATCCCGACGTTCTCGCGCAAGACGCTGTTCGGCTACAGCTCGATGGTCTACGCGACCGCCTCCATCGCGATCCTGTCGTTCATCGTGTGGGCGCACCACATGTTCACGACCGGCATGCCGGTCACCGGCCAGATCTTCTTCATGTACGCGACGATGCTGATCGCGGTGCCCACCGGCGTGAAGATCTTCAACTGGGTGGCCACGATGTGGCGCGGCTCGATGACCTTCGAGACGCCGATGCTGTTCGCGATCGGCTTCATCTTCGTGTTCACGATGGGCGGGTTCACCGGCATCATCCTGTCGGTCGCGCCGCTGGACATCCAGCTGCACGACACCTACTACGTCGTCGCCCACTTCCACTACGTGCTGGTGGCGGGCTCGCTGTTCGCGCTGTTCGCCGGCACCTACTACTGGATCCCCAAGTGGACCGGCCACATGTACGACGAGAAGCTCGGCAAGTGGCACTTCTGGATGTCGCTGATCACCTTCAACATCACGTTCTTCCCGATGCACTTCCTGGGGCTGGCCGGCATGCCGCGCCGCTATGCCGACTATCCGATGCAGTTCGCCGACTTCAACGCGTTGGCCTCGGTGGGCGGTTTCGGCTTCGGGCTGTCGCAGCTGATCTTCCTGTGGGCGGTGCTCAAGTGCATTCGCGGCGGCAAGCCGGCCACCGCGCAGGTCTGGGAGCACGCGCAGGGGCTGGAGTGGACGGTGCCTTCGCCGGCGCCGTTCCACACGTTCGAGACGCCCCCGGTCGTCAAGTGAGCGCAAGAGAGTCTTCGTGAGCAACAAGGCCAACCTGCGCACCGCGCTGATCCTGCTGACGATCGCGGCGGCGTTCTTCGCCGGCGTGGTCGCCAAACGGATGCTGATGGGATGACCATGCCCAGCGGGTCGCCCGGCAGCGCGCGCCTGGCGCGCCCCAACCTGCAGACGCTGGGCAAGCTGGCGCTGCTGGCTGCGCTGATGTTCGGCTTCGGTTTCGCGATGGTGCCGCTGTACAAGAAGCTGTGCGAGGTCACCGGCATCAACTCGCTGACCCGAGCCGACGACGGCGTCGAGCGGTTCGCTCGCAACACGCAGGTCGACACGACGCGCAAGGTGGTGGTCGAGTTCGACGCGAACGGCCGCGGGCCGTGGCGCTTCAGGCCCGAGCGCGCCTCCGTCGAGGTGCACCCCGGCGAGCTGGTCACCGTCAACTACGAGCTGCTCAACACCGAGCCGCGCGCGATGGCCGGCCAGGCCATTCCCAGCTACGCGCCGCAGGTCTCCGCCCAGTACTTCAGGAAGCTCGAGTGCTTCTGCTTCAGGCAGCAGGCGCTCGAGGCCAACGAGACGCGGCGCTTTCCGGTCGTGTTCGTCGTCGACCCCGAACTGCCCCGCGAGGTCGGCACGATCACCCTGTCCTACACGTTCTTCGAGGTCGGTGCGGGGGTCAGGCCGGCCGATGCGTCCGCGGCGCCGGCCGGTGCCCGCCGCGCAGGCGGTGACAGCTGATGCAAGACCTCGAGCAGCCCACCCGTCGCACCGGCTCGGTGCTGGACACCGTCAAGGCGGTCGGCGCGGCGTTCTTCGGTGTGCGCGGCCGCGGCGCGCACGAGCGCGACCTGTCCAGGCTCAATCCCGTGCACGTGATCGGCGTCGGCGTCGGGCTGGCGGCGGTGTTCGTGCTGGTGCTGGTGATGATCGTGCGGATGGTGGTTCGATGATCGGGCAGAATATTCTCAGGGAGACCCCACGATGAGCGCAGGCGCGCATTCCTCGGCACCGCATTACTTCGTGCCGGACCCGTCCAAGTGGCCGATGGTCGGCTCCATTGCGATGCTGTTCACCATGTTCGGCGCGGTCGGGGTCGTCAACGACCTGCCGGCCGGCAAGTGGTCGCTGTTCTTGGGCCTGGCGATCCTGTTCTACATGATGGTCGGCTGGTTCGGCCAGGTGGCCGCCGAGTCCGAGGCCGGCAAGTACAACCGGCTGGTGGACGGTTCGTTCCGCTGGAGCATGAGCTGGTTCATCTTCTCCGAGGTGATGTTCTTCGCAGCGTTCTTCGGCGCGCTGTACTACGCGCGCGCCATCACCACGCCCTGGCTCGGCGACCTGGACCACAAGCAGTTCCTGTGGCCCGATTTCGGCGCCGCCTGGCCCAGCCTGGGGCCGGCCGGCACGGTCGACGCGTTCCAGACCATCGGGCCGTGGCCGATCCCCACGATCAACACCGCGCTGCTGCTGACCTCGGGCGTCACGCTGACCATCGCGCACCACGCGCTGAAGGACAACCACCGCGGCAAGCTCAAGTTCTGGCTGTTCCTGACGATCGTGCTGGGCGTGACCTTCCTCGGACTGCAGGCCTACGAGTACGCGCACGCCTACCGCGACCTGAACCTGAAGCTGACCTCGGGCATCTTCGGCTCGACCTTCTTCATGCTCACCGGCTTCCACGGCTTTCACGTGACCGTCGGCGCGATCATGCTGACCGTGGTGCTGATCCGCGTGCTCAAGGGCCACTTCACGCCCGAGCACCACTTCGCGTTCGAAGGCGCCGCCTGGTACTGGCACTTCGTCGACGTGGTGTGGTTGCTGCTGTATGTGATCGTTTACTGGTTGTAGCCGGTCCCCGTCGGCCCGCGCTGAACGGGCGGGCCGGGGTATCCCGGTGGGATGGTAGCGCGTCGCGGG
>CAYGZN010000471.1:0-2759 GCA_964354355.1 uncultured Burkholderiaceae bacterium
GGTCGAGCACCAGCTCGCCCTGCATCAGGCCGCCCTCGGCGAGTGCGACCGGCGGCTCGCCGTCGGCCAGCCGCTGCACGAACAGCGTCGCGGCGAGCGCGCGCTCGGGCCCGTCGAACCGCATCGCCAGCCGGGCCGCACGCTCGGGGTCGGCCGGCGCGAGCAGTTCGAGCCGCACGCCGGCCGGCATCGCCAGGCGCCCGGCGATCGCTCGCACGCGCGCCGACAGCGATCCGGCGCGCGCGACGCGGTCGCCCGACAGGAACGCGTCCAGTGCCACCAGCAGCCCGACGATCGCTTCCTTGGACGCCTTGAAGCCGCGCCCGACGCCCTGGCGCGGCAGCCGCGCGCGCAGCGTCGCCACCCGCCGGTAGTCGTCGCTGTCGGGCTCGTCGCTGTCCGGGAAGAACACCGCGGGCGGCCGGAACCGGGCCGGCAACACGTCCAGGTCCAGCATCTGCAGCGCCGCCAGCGCCACCAGGTCGCGCCGCCCGGCGAGGATGCCCGAGGCCTGCGGGCCGCCGATGGCCTTGCCGCCCGAGAAGCACACGAGCGCGGCGCCCGCCTCGACGAACCGGCGCAGGTTGTCGGCCGGCGGCAGCTGTGCGGCCGCATCGACGATGACGGGCAACCCGAGCAGCCGTCCCGCCTCGACCAGCACCGGCACGTCGGCCGCGCACGATTCGCTGGCCGAGCAGGCGATCGCCACCGTGTTCGGCTCGATCATCGCCTCGACGTCGGCGAGCTCCAGCCCGCGCACGCCCGCCCCCGTGCCGCGGTCGTTGTCGCCGACGTCGACCACGCGCGCACCGGCGGTCGCGAACGCCCGGTCGTAGCCGTTGCGGTGCGTGCGCGGCATCAGGATCGTCGGCACCGGCCCGCCGTGATCGGGCGAGCGGTGCAGCGACGCGCCGCCCGATGCGTCGGCCACGACCGCGGCCGCCGCAAGCGTCAGCGCCGCCGAAGCGCCGGTGGTCACGATGCCGGCCTGCGCGCCGGTGGCCGCGGCAATTGCGCGCGACGCCGCCGCCTGCAGCTCCCACGAGTCGAACGACAGGCGCGTCGCCTCGGCCATCGCCGCGGCCACCTCGGGCGACGCGATGGCGCCGCCGAAGCGGGTCAGGGTCCCGCCGGCGTTGATCCAGCGGCGCAGGCCCAGTCGGTTCGGGATGTCGGTCACGTCGGCACCAGTTTTGCGAACGGCCCGCCCGGGGGCCGCAGGTGGCACGCCACGAAGTGCCCCGGCTCGACCTCGGCCAGCGGCGGCTCGTCGGTCCGGCAGCGCGCCACCGCGTACGGGCATCGGGTGTGGAAGTGACAGCCCGGTGGCGGGTCCATCGGGCTGGGCACGTCGCCTTCGAGCACGATCCGGTCCCGGTTCACGCGCGGGTCGGGCACCGGCGCCGCGGCGATCAGCGCCTCCGAATACGGGTGCAGCGGACGCCGGAACAGCGTCGCCTTGTCGGCCAGTTCGACGATGCGCCCGAGGTACATCACGGTGATCCGGTGCCCGATGTGCTCGACCACCCCCAGGTCGTGCGACACGAACAGGTAGGCCAGCCCGAACTCGTCCTGCAGGTCCATCAGCAGGTTGAGCACCTGCGCCTGCACCGAAACGTCCAGCGCCGAGACCGGCTCGTCGGCGACGATGACGCGCGGATTCAGGGCCAGCGCGCGCGCGATGCCCAGCCGCTGCCGCTGGCCGCCCGAGAACTCGAACGGAAAGCGCTTCATCGCGTCGGCGCGAAGCCCGACCTTCTCCAGCAGCGCCACCACCCGCTGCTCCTTGTCGGCGCCGTGGGCGAGGCCGTAGTTCTCCAGCGGCTCGCCGACGATCTCGCCGGCCGTCATGCGCGGGTTCAGCGACGAATACGGGTCCTGGAACACCATCTGGATCTGCCGGCGGTGCGGATGCATCCCGGCCTCGCTCAGCGCGGTGACTTCGGTGCCGCCCAGCCAGATGCGCCCGTCGGTGGGCTCGACGAGGCGCAGGATCGTCTTGGCCACGGTCGACTTGCCGCAGCCCGATTCGCCCACCAGGCACAGCGTCTCGCCCGCGGCGATCGAGAACGACACGCCGTCGACCGCCTTGACCTGCCCGACCGCGCGCCGCAGCAGGCCGCGCACCACCGGGAAGTGCTTCTTCAGGCCCTCGACGCGCAGCACCTCGGTCATGACGCCCGCACCGTCGTCATGACGCCCGCACCCGCTCGATCTCCCAGCACGCCGCGACGTGCGCTGCGCCGGCGCCGGGGTGGCCGGCCTCGGTGCGCAGCGGCGGGGACTGCTGGCGGCACCGCGCGGTGGCGAAGCCGCAGCGCGGCGCGAAGCCGCAGCCCTGGTAGGGCGCAACCCCCGGCGCCGGCTCGCGCAGCGACGGCACGATCCCCGGGATCTCGCTGAGCCGGCGCGCCGCCGTGCCCTGGCGACCGCGCGGGATCGAGGTCATCAGCCCGCGCGTGTACGGGTGCAGCGGCCGTTCGAACAGCTGCTCGACGCCCGCTTCCTCGACCTTGCGCCCGGCGTACATCACGATCACGCGCTGCGCGGTCTCGGCGATCACGCCCAGGTCGTGCGTGATCAGCAGCACCGCCGCACCCAGGCGCGACTTGAGCTCGACCATCAGCTTGAGGATCTGCGCCTGGATCGTGACGTCCAGCGCCGTCGTGGGCTCGTCGGCGATCAGCAGCTTCGGGTTGCACGACAGCGCCATCGCGATCATCACGCGCTGGCGCATGCCGCCCGAGAACTGGTGCGGG
>CAYGZN010000472.1:0-2758 GCA_964354355.1 uncultured Burkholderiaceae bacterium
TACCCGGCGTACCCGGCGTACCCGCCGCGCAGCGCCGCGTGCGGATCGCTGTCGTGGGGCTCCCGAACGCCGGCAAGTCGACGCTGATCAACGCGCTGCTCGGCGAGGAGCGGATGATCGCGTTCGACCAGCCGGGCACCACCCGCGACTCGGTCGCCGTGGACTTCGAGCGCCAGGGCCGCCGCTACACGCTGATCGACACGGCGGGCGTGCGTCGTCGCGGCAAGGTGACCGACGTCATCGAGAAGTTCTCGGTGGTCAAGACCCTGCAGGCGATCGAGGATTGCCACGTCTGCATCCTGCTGCTCGACGCCGCCGAGGACGTCGCCGAACAGGACGCGCACATCGCCGGCTACATCCTGGAGGCGGGCCGTGCGCTGGTCGTGGGGGTCAACAAGTGGGACCGTGCCGACGACTACCAGCGCGAGCGCGTCAAGGTCGAGCTCTCGCGCAAGCTGAACTTCCTGAGCTTCGCGCGCACCCACCTGATCTCCGCGCTCAAGGGTCAGGGGATCGGCGCGCTGATGCGGTCCGTCGACGAGGCCTTCGCGGCCGCGACCGCCAAGCTCTCGACGCCCAAGCTCACGCGCTCGCTGCAGGAGGCACTCGAGCGCCAGCAGCCGCCGCGGCGCGGGCCGAGCCGTCCCAAGCTGCGCTACGCGCACCAGGGCGGGCAGAACCCGCCGATCGTCATCATCCACGGCAACGCGCTGGACCGGGTCCCGGACAGCTATCGCCGATTCCTCGAAGGGTGGTTCAGGGACCGCTTCGCGCTGCAGGGAACACCGCTGCGCGTCGAGTTCCGAACCGGCGCCAATCCGTACCACCGCTGAGCGGCAGCGTGCCGGGCGTGTACGGCGCGGTGCGCGCGCTTCGGGCGCGCGACGCCGGGCGCCGCGCCGCTGTATGCGGGGCTTGCGGGCGCGCACGGCCCGCCTGCCGGTGGGCTGCCCGTGGGGTCGCGGTAGCCAATGTCGGGCGAATTCGGTAGAGTCGTTCCGCCCGGGCCTTGAATCCCGGGCCCGCATCCCAATAAGAGTGACATTCCTCGGAGCCACCATGAGCAACAAAGGGCAACTGCTACAAGACCCGTTCCTGAACCTGCTGCGCAAGGAGCACGTTCCCGTCTCGATCTACCTGGTCAACGGCATCAAGCTGCAAGGCCAGATCGACTCGTTCGACCAATACGTCGTCCTGTTGCGCAACACCGTGACCCAGATGGTCTACAAGCACGCGATCTCCACCGTGGTTCCCGCTCGCGCGGTCAACTTCCACCAAGAAAGCCCGGAAAGCTGAGCCGTCCGGACATCAATCGCGACGCGCTGCTGATCGGGGTTTCCCTCGGTCGGGACAGGCGCGACGAGGCCTCGCTCGACGAGCTGGCTGCCTTGGCACAGTCGAACGGCCTGCGGGTCGCGGCCCGGATGGTCTGCCATCGGGCCCGGCCCGATCCGGCGCTGTACCTGGGCAGCGGCAAGGCCCAGGAGGTCGCCGCGTTGCTGGCGCAGACCGGCGCCCCGCTGGTCCTGTTCGACCACGAGATCTCGGCCGTGCAGCAGCGCAATCTCGAGCGGTTGTGGTCGGTGCGCGTGCTCGACCGGACCGAGCTGATCCTGGACATCTTCGGCCAGCGTGCGCGCAGCCACGAGGGCAAGCTGCAGGTCGAGCTGGCGCGCCTCGAGCACCAGTCGTCGCGACTCGTGCGCGCATGGAGCCACCTCGAGCGGCAGCGCGGCGGCATCGGCGTGCGCGGCGGCCCCGGCGAGACGCAGCTCGAGATGGACCGGCGAATGCTGGGCGGGCGCATCAAACAGGTGCGCGAACGCCTGGCGCGCAGCGAGAAGCAGCGCCGCACGCGGCGTCGCTCGCGTCAGCGCAGCGACGTGTTCACCGTCTCGCTGGTCGGATACACCAACGCCGGCAAGTCGACGCTGTTCAACGCGCTCACGGGCGCGGGTACGTACGCCGCCGATCAGCTGTTCGCGACCCTCGACACGCTGTCGCGGCGCCTGGTGCTGGCGCCCGGCGTCGAACTGGTGCTGTCCGACACCGTGGGCTTCGTGCGCGACCTGCCGCACCAGCTGGTGGCGGCGTTCCGCGCGACGCTCGAGGAGACCGCGCAGTCCGACCTGCTGCTACACGTGGTCGACGCGTCGGCGCCCGATCGCGCCGAGCAGATCGAGCAGGTCGATCGGGTGCTGGCCGAGATCGGTGCCGAGCGGGTGCCGCAATGGCTGGTGTGGAACAAGATCGATGCCGCCGGCATGGCGCCCGCAGTGCAGCGTGACGCCTGTGGTAGCATTGAACGCTTGTTCGTCAGCGCCCGAACCGGGGCAGGGCTGGACCTGCTGCGCGGCGCGCTGGCCGAACTCATCGGTGGCCAGAGCGTCGACCGCGCCGCCGACGGCACGGCGGTCGAGCCGGGTGCGCCGCACGAACCCGACGCCTGCTCCCGCACTCTGACGCAACACTCCAACGGCATGCCAGATGTGGACCCGAATTCGCACATTGTTGTCGCTCAATGACCCCGGCTGGGGCCGCAGCGGCGGGTCCGGTGGCCCCGGCGACCAGCGCCCCCCGCCCAGGCCCGGCAACGACGGCCCGCCCGATCTCGACGAGCTCTGGCGCGACTTCAACCGTCGCCTGAACCGACTGTTCGGCAAGGGCGGCGGCGGCGAACCGCCGCGCTCGGGCACGGGCGGCGGCCCGACCCTGCCTTCGGGCAGGGGTGCGGGCATCGGGTTCGGCCTGATCGCGG
>CAYGZN010000473.1:0-2758 GCA_964354355.1 uncultured Burkholderiaceae bacterium
CGTGGTCGTTCACGTCGAGCAGCGCCCCGGCCGCCCGCAGCGTCTGCACGATCTTCGGGTTGGCGTCCCAGATGCGCAGTCCGCCGAACAGCGGCAGCGTGTCGGCGTAGCGCCCGTCGCCCAGCACCGGGTTCAGGATCTCGTCGTCCTTCATGCCGTAGTGCTTGCACGAGTGGAAATCCTCGACGCCGTAGGCGGGCGAGGAGTGCACGATGCCGGTGCCGGTGTCCAGCGTCACGTACTCGCCCAGGTACACCGGCGAGGGGCGCTCGTAGAACGGGTGTCGAAAGGCGATGTGCTCCAGCGCGCGGCCCTTGGCGGTGGCCAGCGTGCGGCCCTGCAGTCCCCAGGCCTCGAGGCACGGCTCGACGCGCTCGGTGGCCAGCACCAGCAGCGTCGCGCGCGCGTCGCGTTCGACCAGCACCAGCGCGTAGTCGAACTCCGGGTGCACGTTCAGCGCCTGGTTCGCCGGGATGGTCCATGGCGTCGTGGTCCAGATCACCGCGTAGCCGTGCTCGGTCGGCAGCGCCGGCAGGCCGAACGCCTTGGCCAGTCGATCGGGCTCGGCGATCGGGAAGCCGACGTCGATTGCGGGGTCGGTGCGATCGGCGTACTCGACCTCGGCCTCGGCCAGCGCCGAGCCGCAGTCGAAGCACCAGTTGACGGGCTTCAGGCCGCGGTACACGAAGCCCGCGCGCATGATCGCGGCCAGCACGCGGATCTCGTCGGCCTCGTTGCCGGGGGCCATCGTCGTGTACGGGTCGTTCCAGTCGCCCAGCACGCCCAGGCGCATGAAGTCGCGCTTCTGGCTGGCGATCTGCTCGGTCGCGTAGGCGCGCGAGCGGGCCTGCACCTCGGCCGGCGGCAGCGTTTTGCCGAACTGCTTCTCGATCTGGATCTCGATCGGCATGCCGTGGCAGTCCCAGCCGGGCACGTAGCGCGCGTCGTAGCCGGCCATGTTGCGGCACTTGACGATCACGTCCTTCAGGATCTTGTTGACCGCGTGGCCGATGTGCAGGTCGCCGTTGGCGTAGGGCGGGCCGTCGTGCAGCACGAACACGGGGCGGCCGTGCGAGTGCTGCCGGATGCGGCGGTACACGCCCTTGTCCTGCCACGCCTTCACCCACTGCGGCTCGCGTTTCGCGAGGTCGCCGCGCATCGGGAACGGCGTGTCGGGCAGGTTCAGCGTCGCGCGGTAGTTCTGGTCGTCGGCTTTGGCCATGGCTCTCGTCAGTCTAGCCTTCAAAGTGCTCGCGCGCCTGGCGCGCGTCGAGCCGGATCTGCGCGGTCAGCGCATCGAGGGTGTCGTAGTGGGCTTCGTCGCGCAGCTTGCGCAGGAATTCGACGCGCACCAGCGCACCGTAGGCGTCGCGCTGGAAGTCGAACAGGTGCACCTCGAGCAGCAGCTGGCCGTCGCGCTCGACCGCGGGCCGGGTGCCCAGGCTCGAGACGCCGGCAAGCGGGTCGCGCGCGAGGCCGTGCACGCGCACCGCGTGCACGCCAGCGACCGCCGGCCGGCCGTGCGGGATGCGCAGGTTCAGCGTCGGAAAGCCCAGCGTGCGACCGAGCTTGCGGCCGTGGATCACGCGGCCCGAGATGAAGTAGGGGCGCCCGAGCAGCCGCTGCGCGTGGGCGAAGTCCCCGGCGGCCAGCGCAGCGCGCACCTCGGAGCTGGACACCCGCACGCCGTCCTGCACCACGGTCGCCATGCGCTGCAGTCCGAACCCGTGTGTCGCGGCGGCGCGCTCGAGCATCGCGAAGTCGCCGCGGCGCTGCGCGCCGAAACGGAAATCGTCGCCGATCAGCAGGTAGCGGACCTGCAGCCCCTCGACCAGCACCTGCTCGACGAACTGCTCGGCCGACAGCGCCGCGAAGTGCTCGTTGAAGTGGGCCACGCACACGCGGTCGATCCCGGCCTCGGCAAGCGATTCGAGCTTGTCGCGCAGCGTGGCGATGCGTGTCGGCGCGGGCGCGCCCGGGCGGCGCATCGCGAAGAACTCGCGCGGGTGCGGCTCGAACGTCAGCACGCAGGCGGGCAGGTCGAACTGGTGCGCGGCTTCCTCCAGGCGGGCGAGCAGCGCCTGGTGGCCGCGGTGCACACCGTCGAAATTGCCGACCGTCAGCGCACAGGCACTGCGCTGGGCAACGGGCGGGAGACGGCGGAAGACCTGCATGGACTCGGACGCAAAACTTTGAATTATAAAGGGAATGCGCAACGCTCGCCGAACGGCCGATGCTAGAATCCGCGCGTGAAAAAACTGGCGATCCTGATCTCCGGCCAGGGCTCGAACATGACCTCGCTGGTGCAGGCCTGCCGGCAGCGGGCCTGGCCCGCGCGCATCGCCGCCGTCATCTCCAATCGTGCCGACGCGCCGGGGCTGCTCGCGGCCCGTGAGGCGGGGGTGCCCACCGAGGTCATCGCCCACCGCGACCACCCGAGCCGCGAGAACTTCGACGCGACGCTCGCGGCCCGGCTCGAGGCGCTCGAGATCGACCTCGTGCTGCTGGCCGGTTTCATGCGCATCCTGACCGACGGCTTCGTGCAGCGGTTCGCGGGGCGCCTGGTCAACATCCACCCGTCGCTGCTGCCGGCGTTCCCGGGGCTGGACACGCACCGGCGCGCGCTGGCCGACGGGGTCCGCGTGCACGGGGCGACGGTGCACTTCGTGACCGAGGCGCTCGACCACGGCCCGATCATCGCGCAGGCCGCGGTGCCCGTCTTTGCGCAGGACGAGTGGCAGACGCTCGCGGCACGCGT